>JAQUMZ010000068.1 GCA_028717865.1 Elusimicrobiota bacterium
GCGAAGGCAGCACTCCGGGCGCAGTATGAAGCCCGCGCCCCGGCCCAAAATGACCGCCCGGCCATGCGCGGCGATGGCCATAATTACCTTAAAAAGGTAATGCAGGTAGTCGCTGGCCAGGTAGCGCTCCAATAGCAGCGACTCGAACCATTCCTCCGCCCCGGAAAGCACCTTTTCGTCCACGGTGCCGAGTATGGCCTCGCTCAGGCGCGAGCTCTCCGCCACTTGGTGCAGAATCTCCTTGTCGAACAAATCAAACTTGAGGCGCCGCGCCAACTCCTGGGCCAGGGCGCGACCCCCGCAGCCGGGGAGCCGCGAGATGGCGATGACGGGCTCGCGCCGGCACTCCTCGGCGCGGACGCGCCGGCCCGCCTCCCAGCGGCGCACCTGCTCCTCGATGATATGGTCTATGGAGCGCGACGGCATTCCGCCGCTGATTTTAGCGCGAAAGGTCGGATGCCGCCAGAGTTGGTAAGACTCAGCGCGGGAAAACCGCGCTTCGGGAGAGCCGGCCGAGCAGTTCGAGCGAGGGCATGGCTGGCCAGACGGCGATCCGGGCCGCCGAGGCGGCCGCGCGCCGCACGATGGCGGTCGCCGGAATGCCCTCCCGCCAATCATTCCTGACGTAACTTTCGATGCGCCCGTCGCTTTGACGAACGCGCTCGACGTCATACCAACCGATTAGCGTGGAGACTTGAAGCTTTTGGACGTTATTCAGCCAGATCGTTTTCTCGTCCAAAGACACGAGCACTTCCATGGAAACGGTCCGCCCCAAACCGAGCGTGCGGTCGGACCTTTTATTGTAATACTCGACACGATCCCGATCGTAGGTCATCTTTAACTTGGATCTGCCGAGCACCATGGATTTCATGCGGAAAACCTGGCCGTTGGTCGCCTTCCCAGACAGGGGGGTGGCCAGATCCATTATAAACGCATTATCGATCGCCTCCAGGGCCGCGGGGCCGATATTATAGACGCAGCCGGAAGCAAAGCCCGGATCGGCCAGGAACTGCAGGGAATTCAATTTCCGGCGGCTGGCCTCTCCTATGAGATTGACGGCCTCCTCGGAGGAGATTTCCCTTACGACGGAGTTGTCCCCGCAAAAACCCGGAGGGAAAATTGATTCGCGCGCCGACGCCGGCAGGGTCAGAATAATCGCGGCCAGAATCAACAGGGCTTGGTTCATATGATGAGTGATAGTCTAGGCAAACTTGTCTTCCCGCGCCTGGGCCTTTGGTCCCGGCGCGGGCCGGACAAAGGGCCTTCCCAGCCGCGAACCCGAATGAATTATAATTTCCTCATGATCTGCACCGCCTGCAAGAACGCGGAGGCCGTGGTCTTCATCAAGCAATTGATCGACAACCAGGTCTCCCAAGCGGCCCTGTGCGCCGATTGCGCGGCCCGCGCCCACGTCCCGCTGGGGCCGGCCGCCCCCCTGGAGGCGCTGCTGGGCCTGCTGGGCAAGCTGCCCCCGCCGGCGCGGCGCCTCCACGCGGCGCGCTGCCCCGGCTGCGGCACGACCTGGCAGGATTTCCGCGCCGGGGGCCGGCTGGGCTGCGCCCGCTGCTACGACCATTTCGAGCCGCGGCTGAAGGCCATCATACCGCGCCTGCACAAGGGCGCCTACGCCCACCGCGGCAAGAGCCCCGGACGCCCATGACCCTGCGCGAGCTGCTCAAATCGCCGATGGCCTGGACCCGCGCCGAGGGGCCGTTCCACGACGTGGTCCTGGCCAGCCGAGTGCGCCTGGCGCGCAACTTCTCCGCCACGCCTTTCCCCGGCCGCGCCCAGACCGCGGCCCTGCGCCGCGTGCGCGAGGCGGTTTTCGCGGCGGCCCGCGGCACCTACCTCAAGAACGCGGCGTACCTGCGCCTGGAGGAGCTCGACGCCGTGGATTTGAACCTGCTCGCAGAGCGCCACCTCATCAGCCCGGCCCTGGCCCAGGAGCCCGGCTCGGGCGGGGCGGTGATAGACGCCCGGGAATGCCTCAACATCATGGTCAACGAGGAGGACCACCTGCGGCTGGCCGCCCTGGAGCCCGGCTTGGACCTGCGCAAGGCCGCGGCCCAGGCCGACGGCCTCGACGAGGAGCTCTCCCGCAGCCTGGATTTCGCCTTCCGCGCGGACTGGGGCTATTTGACTTCCTGTCCGACCAATCTGGGCACCGGCCTGCGCGCCTCGGCCCTGGTGCACCTGCCCGGGCTGGGCCTGGCGGGCTTGATCAACAAGCTGCTGGAGGCCCTGCCGCGCTCCGGCCTCATCGCCCGGGGCCTCCACGGCGAGGGCACCAAGGTCATGGGCGACCTCTACCAGATTTCCAACGCCACCGGCCTGGGGCGCACGGAAGGCGAGCTCATCGCGGCCGTCGAGGGCTCGGTCGAGAAGCTGGCCCGCCGGGAGAAGGAGACCCGGCAGGCGATCGCGGCGGGGCCCGCGCGCGCGCGGCTGGAGGACTCCGTCTACCGGGCAATCGGCTGCCTGACCGGGGCGCGCTTGCTCGGCTTCGAGGAGGCCTGCCACCATCTCTCGGCCCTGCGCCTGGGCCTTTCGCTGGGCTGGGAAGCGCCGGGCAGTTTCGGCACGATCAACGAGCTCATGATCATGACCCAGCCCGCGCACCTCTCCATGCTCGCCGGCCGCGCGCTGGACGCGGACGAGCAGGCCTTCCTGCGCGCCTCCCTGGTGCGCAAGCGCCTGGGACAATAGTGGACCGTCGGCCGCAGCCGTTTAACCCCCTCGCGATCCGCAGGATCGCGAGGCCGGCGCGACCATTCCTCAGTCGCGCCGACGGTATTAAGTTCGCGGGAACGGACGGGAATTCGCCCGACTCCTTGGATCCGCATATCGCCTTGCGCGCGCACGCGGAACAGGGCGCGCGCGGGTTCGCGCGCCGCACGACCGCGCGCGAACCTTGGTACGGCGGGAGGCCGAGATGGGAGGCTTTGCTGCGGCCACAGCCGTAAAATCCCTCGCGATCCGGCCAGGGATCGCGAGGCCGGCCCGACTATTCCTTGGTCGGGCCGATAGTATTAAGTTCGGTGGAAATGGGCGAGGACTCGCCCAACTCTTCGGTTCCGCATACCGCCTGGCGCGCGCGGGTTCGCGCGCCGGACGGACCGCGCGCGAACCTCCCCGGCAAATTGGTAGACTAACCTTCCGCTCAGGAGACAAAAACATGGGTTTCAGCATCATGCCGAAAGAGGAAAAATTCTTCGCGCTGTTCGAGGCCCAGGCGGACCACAATGCCCAGGCCGTCAAGATGTTCAAGGAGCTGGTCCAGAACTGGGACCCCAAGTCCCCGGCCTTCGACAAGATACGCGAGCTCGAGCACGAGGCCGACATCACCACGCACGAGATTTTCGACAAGCTCAACCGGACCTTCATCACCCCCTTCGACCGCGAGGACATACATCAGCTGGCCAGCGAGCTCGACGACATCGTCGACGCCGTGCAATCCCTGAGCAACCGGATGCTGCTCTACAAGATCCAGCACTCCACGCCGGACCTGATCAACCTGGTCGACATCCTGGACCAGGCCGCGGACGCCATCCGCAAGGCCGTCGGCAACCTCCAGGACAAGGGCAAGCTGCGCCGGGTGCTCGACTACTGCATCGAGATCAACCGCCTGGAAAACACCGGCGACCACGCCCGCGACATAGCGCTCAGCAAGCTTTTCGAGGGAACCCCCGACCCGATCGAGGTCATTAAATGGAAGGAGGTCTACGAAGTCGTGGAGTACGCCATAGACAGATGCGAGGACATCGCCAACACCATCGAGTCCATCCTGGTCAAGCAGGCCTGACCATGAAACACGCCAAGCTCTCCGCCTGGGTCGCCGAGATGGCCGCGCTCTGCGGCCCCGACCGCGTCGAATGGCTGGACGGCTCCGAGGCCGAGAAGGCCCGGTTGGAGGCGCGGGCCCTCGCCTCCGGCGAGCTGGTCCGCCTCGACTCCCGGCGCCATCCGGGCTGCCTCTTCCACCGCACCGCCGAGAACGACGTGGCCCGCACCGAACACCTGACCTACATCTGCTCCCGCCGCAAGGAAGACGCCGGCCCCACCAACAACTGGATGAGCCCCGAGGAGGGCTACCGCCGGGCGGGCGAGATATTCCGCGGCTCGATGCGGGGCCGGACCATGTACGTGATCCCCTTCTCCATGGGCCCCGTCGGCTCGCCCTTCTCCAAGATCGGAGTCCAGTTGACCGATTCCCTTTACGTGGCCCTCAACATGCGCATCATGACGCGGGCGGGCGCGGTGGTGCTGGATCGGCTTGGCCCGGACGGAGAGTTCACCCGCTGCCTTCATGGCAAGGCCGACCTTTCGACCGAGCGACGGCTGATCCTGCACTTCCCCGATGACAACGCGATCTGGAGCGTCGGCTCCGGCTACGGCGGCAACGCATTGCTGGGCAAGAAATGCCTGTCCCTGCGCATCGCCAGCGCCCTGGCCCGCCGGGAGGGCTGGCTGGCCGAGCACATGTTGATCCTGGGCGTGGAGGACGCGCGCGGACGGACGGAGTACCTCACCGCGGCCTTCCCCAGCGCCTGCGGCAAGACCAACCTAGCCATGCTCATCCCGCCCGCCGGCCTCAAGGCCAAGGGCTACAAGGTCTGGACCGTGGGCGACGACATCGCTTGGCTGCGCGTCGGCCCGGACGGCCGGCTCTGGGCGGTCAATCCCGAGGCGGGCTTCTTCGGCGTGGCGCCGGGAACCAACTCCAAGAGCAACCCCAACGCCGTGGCCACCCTCCGGGCCAACGCGATCTTCACCAACGTGCTGCTGGGCGAGGACAAGACGGTCTGGTGGGAGGGCGGCGACGGCGAGCCGCCCCAGCCCGCCGTGGACTGGCGCGGCCGGCCTTGGCGGCCGGGACTCAAGGACGAGCAGGGCAAGCTCCTGCCGGGCGCGCACCCCAACAGCCGCTTTACCGTGCCGGCCGGGCAGTGCCCCAGCATATCGCCGCGCTGGGAAGACCCCCAAGGGGTGCCGATCTCGGCCATCGTCTTCGGGGGGCGCCGCGAGCGCCTGGCCCCGCTGGTCTACGAGGCCTTCGACTGGGCGCACGGCGTCTACACCGGCGCCACGGCGGCCTCGGAGCGCACCGCGGCCCAGGTCGGGAAGGTCGGCGAGGTGCGCCGCGATCCCATGGCCATGCTGCCCTTCTGCGGCTACAATATGGCCGATTACTTCGCGCACTGGCTGGAGATGGGACGGCGCATACCCAAGCCCCCCAAGATTTTCCACGTCAATTGGTTCCGCAAGGACGCCCGGGGCCGCTTCCTTTGGCCCGGCTACGGCGACAACCTGCGCGTGCTCGAGTGGATACTGGCCCGCTGCCGGGGCGAGGCGGCGGCCCGCCAAACGCCCATCGGCCGCCTGCCCGCGCCCGAGTCGCTCGACCTCTCGGGGCTGGAGTTGGGGCCCGGGGCCCTGGAGGAACTCCTGGCCGTGCGCCCGGAGGAGTGGCGCGAGGAGCTGGCCGGCCACAAGGACTTCTTCGCGCGGTTCGGCGACCGCCTGCCTAAGGAGATTTGGGACCAACACGAAGCTCTCGCCAAACGCGTTTCCGTCGGCGCCCCGTCTTGAAAAACCTCATAAAATCGCGGCGGAATTTCAAGAACGCAAAATAAGCAAGGAACGTCCCCACTCCATGGGGAGTTGGACAGCCGTCCGGCCTAATTCCTATACTAGTCGCCGGCCGTAAATCTCCAGGAGGATCATACATGCCATCATCCACGCTGTCCAAGAAGTCCGCCGCCCGCGGCCCCAAGCCGGCCCGTATCGGCAAGCCGGTCTATTTCTTCGGCGGGGGCAAGGCCGACGGCAACGAGTCCATGAAAAATCTCCTCGGCGGCAAGGGCGCCAACCTCGCCGAGATGGCCGGACACCCAGATTTGCGCCTGCCCGTGCCCCCGGGATTCACCATCACCACCGAGGTCTGCACCTACTACTGGCAGAACAAGCGCTCCTATCCCAAGGGCCTCAAGGAGCTCGTCTCCGACAACCTGCGGCGCGTGGAAAAGCTCACCAGCAAGACCTTCGGCGACCCCGAGAACCCCCTCCTGGTCTCGGTGCGCTCCGGAGCCCGCAAGTCCATGCCGGGCATGATGGAGACCATCCTCAACGTGGGCCTGACCGAGGAGACCATCCCCGGCATGATCGCCCAGACCAAGAACGAACGCTTCGTCTACGACGCCTACCGCCGGCTGATCATGATGTACTCCGACGTGGTCATGGAGAAGGCCGCGGGCGTCACTCCCGCCGAGGACCAGGGCATCCGCCGCCAGCTCGAACGGCTCATGGACGAGGCCAAGAAGCGCAAGGGGGTCAAGCTCGACACCGAGCTCGACGCCGAGGACCTCAAGGAGCTGTGCTCGCTCTTCAAGGACAAGGTCCAGGCCGTCCTGGGCAAACGCTTCCCCGACGAGCCCGTGGAGCAGCTTTGGGGCTCCGTCGGCGCGGTCTTCGCCTCCTGGATGGGCAAGCGCGCCGTCTCCTACCGCCGCATCGAGGGCATCCCCGAGGCGTGGGGCACCGCGGTCAACGTCCAGGCCATGGTCTTCGGCAACATGGGCGAGGACTCGGCCACGGGCGTGGGATTTACCCGCAACCCGGGCACCGGCGACAGCCACTTCTACGGGGAATACCTGGTCAACGCCCAGGGCGAGGACGTGGTGGCCGGCATCCGCACCCCCGCCCCCATCAACGAGTCCTCCCGCAGCGACCAGTCGCGCGAGCTCAAGAGCCTCCAGCAGCTCATGCCCGAGGTCTACGACCAGCTCGCCGACATCGTGGAGCGCCTGGAGCAGCACTACCGGGACATGCTCGACATCGAGTTCACCATCGAGCGCGGGCGGCTCTACATGCTCCAGTGCCGGGTGGGCAAGCGCAACGGCCCCGCGGCCGTGCGCATCGCGCTCGACATGCTCAAGGAAAAGCTCATCTCCCGGGAGGAGGCGGTCATGCGCGCGACCCCCGCCCAGCTCGACGAGCTCCTGCACCCGATCATCGACCCCAAGGCCGAGGCCGTCCGCAAAGCGCTGGCCAAGGGGCTGCCCGCCGGCCCCGGCGGCGCCAAGGGCCAGATCGTGTTCACCGCCGCGCACGCCGTGGCCTGGGCCAAGGACGGCCGCCAGGTCATCCTGGTGCGCGAGGAGACCAACCCCGAGGACGTGGAGGGCATGCGCGCCGCGCAGGCGATCCTGACCGCCCGGGGCGGCATGACCTCGCACGCGGCGCTCGTCGCCCGCGGCTGGGGCAAGTGCTGCGTGGTCGGCTGCGGCGCCCTGGAGATCGACTCGCACAAGAAAACCCTCGTCGTCGACGGCCGGACCCTCAAGGAAGGCGACTGGATATCCCTCAACGGCTCCAAGGGCCTGGTCTACGAGGGCGAGATGCCCATGCTCGACGCCAGCGAGTCGAACAAGATGCTCGACGACTTCCTCAAGGTCTGCAACGCCCTGCGCCGCCTCAAGGTCCGGGCCAACGCGGACACCCCCGAGGACGCCGCCCGGGCGCGCAAGTTCGGCGCCGAGGGCATCGGGCTCTTCCGCGTCGAGCACATGTTCTACGGCAAGGGATCCGAGCAGCCCCTCTTCAAGCTGCGCAAGATGATCGTCTCCAAGACCGAGGCCGAGCGGCGCTCGGCCCTCGACGAGCTCTTCCCGCACGTCAAGGCCGACATCAAGGCGACCTTGAAGGCCATGGAGGGCCTGCCGGTGACCATCCGCACCATCGACCCGCCCCTGCACGAGTTCGTGCCCCACGAGCGCGAGAAGCTGGTGCAGCTGGCCGAGAGCCTCGGCATCGGTCTCGACGAGCTGGAAAAGCGCGCCGCGGGCCTGCGCGAGTCCAACCCCATGATGGGCCACCGCGGCGTGCGCCTGGGCATCACCTATCCCGAGGTGACCGAGATGCAGGTCCGCGCCATCCTGGAGGCGGCCGTGGAGCTGGGCAAGGAGGGCTGCAAGACCCTGCCCGAGATCATGATCCCGGTGGTCTGCACGCAGACCGAGCTCCAGCACCAGTACGCCCTGGTCGAGAAGGTCTACAACGAGGTGCTCCGGTCCAAGAACGTGCGCGTCATCCCGCACCTGGTGGGCACCATGATCGAGATCCCGCGCGCCTGCATCGTGGCCGACCGCTTGGCCGAAAGCGCCCAGTTCTTCTCGTTCGGGACCAACGACCTGACCCAGATGACCCTGGGCTTCTCGCGCGACGACACCGGCGCCTTCATGCCGGACTACCTCAAGCACGGCATCCTGGCCGCCGATCCGTTCCAGACCGTGGACCGGGAGGGGGTAGGCGCGCTCATGCGCATGGGCGTCGAGCGCGGCCGCAAGACCCGCAAGGACCTCAAGATCGGGATATGCGGGGAGCACGGCGGCGAGCCGGCCAGCGTGGAGTTCTGCCACGAGCTGGGTTTCAGCTACGTCTCCTGCTCGCCCTTCCGGGTGCCCATCGCCATACTTGCCGCGGCCCAGGCCGCGGTCAAGGACCGGCCCCGCCGGAAGTAAGCCCGCCCTACGTACCGACAGCCGCCCCCGGCCCGGCCGGGGGCGGCGCTTTTTTGAGCGTTTCTTGATCCGCTCCGGCCATACTTTCCCAGAGGCCCCTCTTGCCCGATACCACCGAACCGCCCGCCCCGGTCCCGCGCGGCAGTCTGGCCTTGGTCTGCGCCGCGCTATGCGCCCTCATCCTGGGCGCGGCCGCCTGGCTTCTGCACGGGCAATACCGCATCGAACAGCGCGGCTGGCGGCAGCGCCAGAGCGCGCTCATCCAGGAGCGCACCGCGCTCCTGCGCGACTGGCTCTCCGAACGCGCGGACGACGCCCAATACCTGGCCCGCTCGCCCTGGATCGCGCCCGCGGCGGCGGGCGACCCCCGGGCGCGGCTCCTGGCCCGGCAGGAGCTGACCCGCCTGCGCGCGCGCGGAAGCCGCGCGGCCGTCTGCCTGCGCCTGCCGGGAGGAGAAACCTTGTCCGCCGCCGGCGGCGACTCCGCGCTTTGCCCCGCGCGCGGGACGGCGGGCGAACTGATCGCCTCGGGGCCCAAATTCGGCCTGCGTCTGGCCGGCAGGAGTCCGGCCGACACGCTCCTGGGTGTGTCCGTCGCTGGGCCTGACGGCGCGCAGGTCACGCTTTGGGCGTCGCCCGCCGAGCTCTTCGCGCAGATGACCGCCCAACAGGAGCCCTACCGCACGCAAACGGCCGTCCTGCTCTACCGCGACGCCGCCCGGGGGCAGGCGGTGGCGCTGACCCCCTCCCGCCGCCGCGACAACGCCCTGCCCCGCCTGCGCGTCGCGCTCAACGCCCCGGACCGTCCGGAGGCCCTGGCCTTCTCCGGCAAGAAGACCTTCGGGGTCATGAAGGACTACGCAGGCCGGGAGGTGCTGGCCACGGCCGCGCCCATTCCGGCGCTGGGCTTGGGCATCGTGGCCAAGGTCGACCGCGCCGAGGCCCTGGCCCGGTTCCGCCAGCTGGCCGCCCTTCAGGGAGCGGCGGCGCTGCTGCTGGCCGCGGCCATCTGCGGCCTGATCTGGACCTTCTGGAAAGGCCGCCAAAGAGCCTGGCTGGCCGAACGGCTGGAATCGGAACGCCGCTACCGGCAGCTCTTCGAGAACATGAAGAGCGCCGTGGCGGTCTGGGAGCCGGCCGCCAACGAGGCCGGCTTCGCGCTGGAGGACGTCAATCCGGCGGGCTTGCGGCTTTCGGCCCTGGCCAGCCGGGCCGAAGCCAAGGGCCGGCCCCCGGCCGAGGTCTTCCCGGGACTGGCGATCGAGCCGCTGCTGCCGGTCATGCGCCGCGTCGCCGGCACGGAGCAG
>JAQUMZ010000069.1 GCA_028717865.1 Elusimicrobiota bacterium
ACGAAGTCGTCCGCCTCCTCCTCCTCCTCCGGATCGGATCGGCAGCACAGCGAGCCCGCCACGTAAAGGCCGATATTCGCCGCCAAGGACCAAAACACCCCGTGCACGACCGGCTCGAACGCCCCCACCCCGAAAAGGTTCTCCGGCCTGAGCAGCCACCAGCCGAACGGCCCCTCGCTCAGCAGGCTCTGGGGGAGCCAACCGCTCTTGACGAAGGCCGGGACCAGCATCACGTAAAACCAGACCAGCAAGCCCCCGGCGAGGCCCGCGGCCGCCCCGCGCCGGTTGCCCTTGCGCCAGAACATTCCGCCCAACACCGCCGGGGCCGCCTGCAGCGCGGCTAGAAAGGCGATGATGCCCAGGTCGACCAGCTTGTATACCGGCCCGACCGCCGAGGCGAACCAATGGCCCAGCGACAGATAGAGCGCCACCACGCCCCATTTGCAGTACAAGAGATGGCGCCTGAGGAAGCCGAATCTTTCCACCCGCTCTATCAGCGGCAGCAACAGATGGTTGGTGGCCATGGTGGTTATGGCCATCGAATTGGTGATGATCATGCCCATGGCCGCGGAGAAGCCGCCCAAAAAGGCCAGCAGGACCAGATACGGGGCTCCGGCGGCCATGGGCAGCAGCAGCACGAAGCTGTCGGCTTTCTCGACCGGCAAGCCCCGCAGCAATCCGGCCACGGCCAGGGGATAGACGAACGCGGACAACAGGAGCATGTACAGCGGGGCCAGCCAGATGGCCGTGCGCACGTGCCTCTCGTCCGCGTTCTCGACCACCGCCACGTGGAATTGCCGCGGCAGGAAGAAGAACGCGGACGCGGATAAAAGCAGGTACGCGGCCCATTTGCTGTAAGGCACGGAGCCGGCCTGGCGCGAGAGGGCGTCCCACAACCCGGGGCTGGCCGCGGCGCTGCGGAAGATGTCCCCCA
Organism: Elusimicrobiota bacterium; assembly: GCA_028717865.1. Taxonomy (GTDB): domain Bacteria; phylum Elusimicrobiota; class Elusimicrobia; order UBA1565; family UBA9628; genus UBA9628. The sequence continues at coordinate 935 of JAQUMZ010000069.1, forward strand.
CCCCATTAAACAAGAAGAACGCGACGAAGGCCCCGACCGCCAGGAACGCCCCCAACTTGACGAGGCACTGGACCGCCATGGCCAACATTACCCCGGGATGCCGTTCCGTGGGGTCCAGGCGGCGCAGGCCGATGCCGATCGTGAACAGGATGATCGCGGCCAGTATTATCACGCCGACTTTTTGATCGTACCCCGCGCCGAGAAACCCGATTGGGTGCGTCACCGCCTGCATGGTAACGTTGATGGCCTTGAATTGCACCGCGAGGTAGGGCAGGCTGCCCATGCAGGCGCCCAGGGTCGCCAGCACCGCCAGGGTCTGCGATTTCCCGTAGCGCGCGGATATGAGGTCGGCGATGCTGGTGATGCGGTGGGCGTTCTTGATGCGTATGAGCCTGCCCAGCACCGGCCGCCACGCGGCGGCCGCCAAGGTCGGACCGAGGTAGAAGGTAAAGAAGAGAAACCCGGACGTCACCGCGTTGCCCACGCAGCCGTAGAACGTCCAGTCCGAACAATAGACCATCAGGGTCAAGGCGTAAACGATGGGGCTGGCGCTGATCCGGGCGGATACGGCGGGCCGGTTCTCGACCCAGGCCGCGAGGATGAAAAGCGCGGCGATATAGGCCATGACGGCCGCCCCGACCAGGCTGGCGCTAAGCATGGCTCAGTCCGCGCCGCTCGTCGTATCGTATAGCGCCATGAGGACCAAGCCCGAAATGACGAAGCTCCATGCGCAGATAAGGTAGAGGAAATGGCGCCAGGGCGACAGGGCCAGGCTCGGCACCAGATACGGCCAGCTGAAGAGCACAAGCCCCACCGCGACCAACAGCGCCCTGAATTCCGGGCTTTGGATCAGTTTCTTGAACTCCATGCGCGGCTCGCGGCAACCTCGCTAGTTTAAACCGCGATTATCAAATGATCGTAAAGTCCCAGGAGGAAGCGACCAAGGGCAAACCAGCAGAAAGGCGTCATCATCCGGGCCTAGGTCAGCGGGCCCAGAGTCACAGGTCCCACGGCTGCGAATCTCCGGACCTATGAGGCCCTGGGACGAATAGGTGGAGCCCGGCGGGTCGAACGGCTCATGTGGGGCGAAGGCCTCTGCGCTATAATCGATTCGGCGTGAAAAAGGTTCGTTTACCGCGGATTCAGACTCCGGCCGTTGGACGACGGCGCGGTCTCATCTACGCGGGGATTTGCGCCGTCATCGCGGCCGGCCAGGCCGATCCGGTCTTGGCCGCAACGCTCTCGGCTCGCGTCCATGGCATGCCGTCCGTTCGCGCAGGATCGTTTCTCCGGAGCGCCTCAAGTCATGCCGTCCCGGTCTTCCGGCCCGGCGCGGCCCCCTCGCCGCCATCGGACTCCTCCCAGCCGGACGCTCCACTGACCCCACATCCCGCCGCGGTAGCGCCGCAATCGCCGCCGAACGCCATGCCGGCCGATACGGCGGCCGCTTTTGCAGCGCCGATCGACGGCAGGCCGACTAGAGGGTTTGCCGCGGCGATCACGGCCGCGCCATCCGCAGTTCCCGGCCTTGGAGCCGACCCGCCGGCCGAGCTGTCCCCGTTCTATGACGGCGGCCGGCTCATCGGCGACGCGGCGGCCGTCTCCGCCATGGCGCCGTCGGCGATGGCCGCGGCACGTCCCGCCGGATCGGGAATCGGCCGCTTTTCCGCTTGGACCGACGTCGAACGGACCTATGCCCGGGCTTTCGACCTAGCCCTGGAGCCCGGCAAGACCGCGGCCTGGGCTCGGGCCACGCGCGACATCATCAGGAACGATCCCGAAACCGGCTTGGAGGCCGCCTTGGCCAAGGCGCTGACTCAAGTCCATTCCTTGAATCCTTCCGCCGTCGGAATGTTGGCCAACAACGGCAAGGCGGCCCTATCGCTTGCCCAGGCCAATGTCTTCGCGATGATGCGCAACCGCCATGGGCTCTACGCCGTCGCCCGAAACGGGCTCCATCTGTTCAGCCACGGCCGATGGCTGCGGGTTCTTCCCGACCACGGGTTCTCCAAGAGCAATCTCCGCGCGCACGAGGACAATCTGATTGTCGGCGGCGACAGTGTATATGAAATCGAGTCCGATCGCTCGCGGATGATCGAGACGGTCGGCCGAGCGGTGAACACGCCGGTGCGCTACGGGCAGACGACCTATCTGCCTCTCGGAAGAAGCGGGTTCGCGCAGAAAGAAGGGACGGGGCCATGGCAAAAAGTCAAAGGCCTTGCCTTGCCCTACGAGGTTTTCTGCGTGGCGGTCGCGGGCGGACGTCTCTACGCGGGGACGAACAGCGGCCTTTTCGTGAAGACGACGGGTTTGCGGGGGCTGGTGCAGAGCTGGCAAAGGGTCGGCTTGAAGGGACGGAGCGTGGAAGACATCTTCGAGTATCAAGGAAAATTGTTCGTTCATTTCACGGACTTCTCCGGCCCCGGGTATCGCAGCCATATCATGGTTTACGACGGCACGAGCCTGAAGGACTCCTATTCGATGCCCGTGGACAACTTCCTGAAGCTCGGGGGACGCCTCTACGTGCACAGCGGGGCCAAGCTCCTCGAATTCGACGGGCGGGAATGGCGGACGGTAATCGAAGAGATCGAGTTGGGCTCCTATGCGTTCAAGAATAATGGATATTTCTTATCCAGGGGACGGCTGTGCGTCAATGGCCGGAATGCGTACTTTGTGCGCGACGCGAAAGGCTGGTCGCGCATGCCGCTTCCGACCGGCGTCGGCCCGCTCATGGCCCTGGTCGATCATGCCGGGACGAACTACGCGGCGACGACCGACGCCATTTACGAAGTCCGGGGCGACGACTGGATTCCATTGATCGAGGGCGAGGAACCCGCCGACATCCTGGTGCACGAGGGGCGGGCATACGTCGGGACCTCCAAGGGCGTCAAGTGGCTGCTACCGCCGGACTCCCTGCCCGAAGATTGGCGCCGACAACTCCTCGACGAGATCGAGGCGGATATCTCGGCCTCGCAAAAAGCCGTGGATATCGCGGTCCCCGGCCTCTCTCCCGTGTTGCAGGACCCGGCGGGCCGCGTCATCGGGGAAGACGGAAAACCCCTCTTCGACGGGTGAGACTCCGGGTTCCGGCCCGATTGCAGGCTAGTTGCTCCAATGACAACCGCTCAAATCCCTGCAATCACTTTCGCTGTGCATCTGCGAGCACGAGGCCTCGATGCCTCTGCACGAATCCGATCTTTCACTCCACGAACAGCCCTTCTGACGTCTGCATCCCGCCCGCCCGCGATAACGACCCACATACTCGCATCTATCCGACGAGCCCTCGCAGTTGCCGGATGACGCCAGGATGACACTCGGGCTGGAACCGCCCGTCAACTCGATGATCGCTCGAAAGACATCATCCTCGCCAGCACAGGGCGTCCCTCCACGGTCGGCACGTTTTGGGCCGTCTCCCCATTGAGGAACGACGTGACCGCCCCCCCGAAGGAATCGCCCTGAGCCGACGCGGAGCCCACTGAACCGAGAATTGCCGCCGCAAATACAATCACCTTGAAACTCATATCCCTCCTCCACCGTCATTCATGGATATATCGGTATCTCGAAGCTTGAAACAGGGCCATTCGCCTCCGCTTCGTGCGAAATTGGACCTAGGTAAAATTGGCACACAAGTCCCAAGAGGGAATACATGAAAAACCCGGCCGAAGCCCTCAGAATGGCTTCGGCCGGTTTCTCGTCGGAGAACGCGTTAAAAGTGGTGGACCTAGTCAGGTTCGAACTGACGATGGGTGCCGTAAAGGTCCCAGCGACCGGCGGCTCAACACACTCAGGAGATATTGCCCCGACGTCGCTGCAGCCTGCTGGCGGGGACGCTGACCACCCGTCCCTTCCTCCAAATAACGATCGGGTCCCCGTTTCGGCGGTGATCTTCGATAGTCTTGGCGACCGCAATCTCGAGCGCCCGCTCGGCCTTCCGGATCACAGACGGCACTCCGCGCGTCTTCCGCCGTTTCATGGTCATTGCGAACCTCTCTTGATGCGCAGAAACAAGGGCTCATCCCGCGCGATGATTCGACCGCCGTAGGCTTCCGCGATCGGCTTGGGCCGGCTTCCCGAGTTATCGAGAAGCACCCAGCTGTCTAGAAGCTCGTGATAGTCCGTCAGGAGATTCCGCAATCCGCGGCAAAAGCGCCTGCGGACATCATGTTCGGGGACCGAGTGCCCGCCGCGGCTCACGCGATCCTTGACTCGCCGAATCGCGAGCTCGACACTGGGCAGCCATAGGAAGATGACATGTATCCGGTATCCGTCTTGTCTGAGCCTCTTAAACAAGGCGAGATAACCTCTGCCGGAAAGAGTCGTCTCGAAGGCGAAGGTATGCCGCTGCGCGACCAACTCTCCGATCTTGCGCAGCATGATGCGACCGGCTTCGATCGCCGCCGTTTCTGGCGAGAACGGTGAGAGTCCCCCGGCAATCAGGTCGGCGTTGATGAACTCCCGGCATTTCGCAAAATGCGGCAAGAACTCTCGGGCAAAAGTCGTCTTTCCGGCCCCGTTGGGACCCGCGATCACGAACAACTGTGGAACGCTCTTCATCCGGAGCCTATCATCTCCCTTAAGGCGTAGATTGTAGCGAATTCTCCGACCCAGATGCTCAACCAGCTATTGATCCGTAGCCGCATAATAAAAAAAGCCCTTGGGGCCCAAGGGCTTCTCGCAAAAAAATTGGTGGACCTAAACGGGATCGAACCGTTGACCTCCTGCATGCCATGCAAAAGCCGTGCTCAATGACTAATGGCAAACAAATGTTTGCTGGAACAGCATTTTCAGGCAATCGGTGAATTATTAAAAATGCCGGTGGTGTCCAAAACGTGACCATCCATAGTCACTCCAAGGTGGACACCTCATCCCTTCAGCAATAGCCCCGACGACGCCCCTTTTTGAACGCTCGCAAAAAGCCGCCCTCAACATCTTCATCACAGGCCATGGCGACATGCATGCGTCCGCATATGTAGGGACGCTTCCTTCTGCCTTGGAATGTCAGCCAAAATATATACGGTGCGGCAGAGGGAACCCGCGTCAGATGACCAATAGGGGCAGACCGCTATTCGTTCTCTTTAAGAACAGAAAATATTGTATATTGTTTTCTACCAGAACAATAGAGGAATGCCATGGATACCGCTTTCGCCGAATGGGACTCATACGCGCTCAAGAAGACCCTCGTACCGCGGAGCCTGAGCCTGGACCAGATCGTCGGCGACGCCCGACTCAAGATCGTGGCCGTCACCGGCATACGCCGCTGCGGCAAATCGAGCGTCCTCATCCTGCTTCGTCAAAAACTCCGCCATGAAGGCAAGAACGCGGCTTACCTGAATTTGGAGGACAGCCGGATCAAAGACTCCCCCTCCCTGCTCGACGATGCCCTTAAATGGTTCGGAGACTCCGGGTACCTGCTGCTCGACGAAATCACAGCGGCCAAGGATTGGGAAGGATGGCTTGCCCGCAACCACGAGATGCTCAAGGGCCGGCTGCACATAGTCGTCAGCTCCTCCCGGGCCGCGCTGTCCAAGCCCTCCAAGCCCCTCAGGGGCAGGGTTCTGACCCATGAGCTTTATCCCCTTTCATTCGGAGAGTTCCTGCGCTTCCAGGGGATCGGCGTCGAGTCGACCACCGTAGGCATAGGCCGGGTCGAGAAGGCTCTCTCGGAATACCTCGTCTATGGAGGATTCCCCGAAGTGGCGCTCGCGCCCGACAAGACGGATAAGGTCCGGCTGCTTAATTCTTACTTTCGCGACATCGTCGGCCTTGATGTGGCGGAGCTGGCCAAGTCCCACATAACCGCAGTGGAGCTGTTCGGAAAATACATCGTCGAGGCCCCTTACTTCTCGGCGTCAAAATGTCTGAACTTCTTCCGGAGCGTGGGCCATAAGATCGGCAAGGTAGCGCTCCTCAACCTCGAGAAATGCTCTCAGGACGGCTATCTTTTCTTCTTCGTCCCGATCTTCTCCCACACCATCAAGGACCGCTCGCAATACCCACGGAAGGCATACCTGGGAGACACGGGCTTCCTCTACGCGATGAGCGGCAGAAGCGACATGGGCCGCCTGCTGGAAAACGTCGTTTATCTTGAGTTGCGGCGCCGGTTGCCCCTCCAGAACGCCATCCATTACTGGAGGAATCAGGATGGTGTCGAAGCGGATTTCGTCATCCGGGAAGGACTGGGGATTGCGCAAGTCGTGCAAGCCGCATACTCCGTCGTGGATGAAAAAACCAGAAAGCGCGAGGTTCAGGGACTGGCGGCCTGCGCCAAGGAATTCGGCCTAAAGAGCGGCACCATCGTCACATGGGACGTGGAACGGGTCGAGGACGTTTCCGGCGTCAAGGCGCGGTTCGTACCGCTTTGGAAGTGGCTCCTAGAGGCGCCCAAGCATCCATCACGCCGACAAGAAGGATTCCATCCTTTATGATCACGAACATATCCGCCCCCGAAAGCAAGCTGGACCCTTTCTGCGTGGAGAACAATCTCCGCTCATGGGCATCTTCCAGGATCATCGCCCGGGGAATCGATTACTGCCGCAAAGGCCGCGTGCTCTCTCTCGAACTGCTGGATGGCAATCGCGTCCGGGCCGAGGTCGAAGGCTCGATAGCGGAGCCTTACCGGGTCGAGATACGCTTCGACGCCAACGGCTTGCCGGCAGCGAAATGCTCCTGCCCGTTCGATTGGGAGCCCCTCTGCAAGCACGCGGTGGCCGCTCTCATCGCCTGGCAACAGGAGGAGACGGGGTCCGAGCCGCGAATTAGCCCTCAGTCCGAGTCCACCGGCCCCCTGACCGCGGACGCCCCCGACCAGGAGAAATACATCCAGGACCTGGCGCGCCTTGAACGCACGGCGCGGGCGGCGAGTGGCCGCGAGCAAAACCTCAAAGTGCTGCGCCGGCCGGCGCAGGGAATTTTTGGGACCTATCTGGTCGGTTCCTCGGTCCCGGACCGGACGTCCGAGAACTATCGGGTCACGGTGCGCGATGCGGCCTGGAACCATGCCTCCTGTGATTGCCCTGACTACCGTGTAAACGAGCTAGGCACCTGCAAGCACGTGGAACGCGTGCGCGTTTTGCTGAAAAAGGCCGGGGGATTGGACGCTGCGCAGGAGAAAGCGCGCCGGCCGTGGGTCTATCTGGGCAGCCGGCCGTCCCACCGGAACATCCACCGTCCTGCGCAGGAAATACGGTTCTATTGCCCGTCGGGGCTCGCGTCCCGAGCCCCGGAGTGGCTGCGCCAGCACGTCGATCCCGACGGCTGGCTGCGCGACGGCAAGGACCCGGAGCGCCAACTGCACGATTTCAAGCGCATGCTGAGACGGTTGGAGGCCGCCGGCCTTCGGCCCGAGGTCGACCCGGCCGCGCGGGAGTTGCTGGAGCAAGAGGCGCGCCGGCGGCTCTGGGAGCGCCGCGTGGAAGCCTTGGCGGGCGATCCGCGCCGAAGCGCGTGGCGCCGTTCCGCGGGCCGCATGGACATCCGCCTGCACCCGTATCAGGTCCAGGGCATACTTTTCGCGGCGAAAAAACGCCGCGCCTTCATCGGCGACGACATGGGCCTGGGCAAGACCGTGCAGGGCATCGGGACGGCGCTCTTGCTGCGCGAGCTGGGAGCCGTCAAGCGCGCCCTCGTGATCGTGCCGGCCTCGCTCAAGCAGCAGTGGAAACGCGAGATCGAAAGCGCATGCGACGCCGGCGTGGAAGTGATCGCGGGCAGCGCCAAGGAACGCGACCGGCAGTATCGCCGGCTCGGGACGTTTTTCGTCGTGGCGAATTACGAGCTCATGTACCGCGATCTGGAGAGCATCCTGGCGCTCAAGCCGGACCTGGTCATTCTCGACGAGGCCCAGCGCGTCAAGAACTGGGAGACCAAGATCGCCCGCACATTAAAGCGCCTGGGAAGCCCTTGCCGCCTGGTCCTGACCGGCACGCCGCTGCAGAACCGCCTGCACGAGCTGCAAGGGATATCGGAGTTCCTGGATCCCAAGCTGCTGGGCGCGCCCTGGAAGCTGATGCCCACCTACGCCCGGCTCGACGCACAGGACAAGGTCGCGGGCTACACGAACCTCGACCACCTGCGCCGGCGCCTGGAGCGCTTCCTCATCCGCCGGACCCGGCCCGAGGTGCTCTCCCAACTCCCCAAGCGGACGGACAACGCCTTCTGGACCCCGATCTTGCCGGCGCAGCAAGACGTCCATGACGAACTGGCCAGCCAGGTCGTGCGCCTCGTCAACAAATGGAAGAAGCACAAAAGGCTGACCCGCGAGGACATGAATCGCCTGCTCATGTTGCTGACCTGCATGAGGATCGTCTGCAACGCCTACGGCCAGTACGACTGGAAATCCGTGGAAGCCGAAGTTCTCAAGACTAGGCGCGCCTCCGGCGAACTCAAGGCCAGGATCGGCTCGCCCAAGCTGGAGGAATTCCGAAAAGTCCTAGGCGAGCTGTTGGAGACGCCGGGACAGAAGCTCGTGATCTTCAGCCAGTGGGAGCGGATGCTGCGCCTGGCGGAGCTCTACGTCCGGAACATCCTGGAGGAGCGGGGCGCGCGCCACGTGATGTTCACGGGAGCGCTCTCCCTGCGCAAGCGCGACGCCGAGGTCCGCCGCTTTCACGAGGACCCGGATTGCCGGATTTTCTTCTCCACCGACGCGGGCGGGGTCGGCCTCAACCTCCAGCGCGCCGCCAGCGTGGTGGTCAACCTCGAAATGCCTTGGAACCCGGCCGTGCTCGAGCAGCGGGTGGGCAGGGTCTTGCGCCTGGGCCAGAAGAAGTCGGTGGAGGTCGTCAACTTCATCTCCTCGGAATGCATCGAAGAGAAAATATTCAACCTGGTGGCACAGAAAAAG
>JAQUMZ010000070.1 GCA_028717865.1 Elusimicrobiota bacterium
TGCCGGTGGCCAGACCCACCACGGTCTCCTGGCCACCGGCCTCGAGGGTCTCGATAAGCTCGGCGTTGAGCACGATCTCGCTGCCGTTGAGCTTATGCAGCCTGATCATTCGGCCTTCCGGTTCAAAAGCCGCGCCATGAGGCCCCGGCCGCGCTCCGCCTCCAGCCGCTTCTCAAGCTCCGCGCAACGCGCGTCAGCCGCATCCTCGGCCTCCCGTTTAAGTTCCAATTCCCGCCGCGACTCGGCCAGCTCGCCGCGCAGGCTTTCGGCCGCGGCCTCGTCCTTGCGCAGCTGGTCGCGCAGTTCCTCAGTCAATTTAGACATTTCTTCCTGCCTGCGCGCCAGTTCCGCCGACGCGTCGGCGGCGGCTTTCTCGGCCTGCTGCAGCCGCGGCTCGAGCTCCTGCCGCGCCCGTTCGGCCTGCTGCCGCGCCTCCTCGATCTGCCGCTTGGCCTGCTCCAGTTGTTCGCGCAGCGCCGGCTCCTCGGACGCGCCCAGGCGCGCCTCGGTCCGGCGCAAGGCCTGCTCCAGCTTCTCCTTTTCGGACGCGGCCAAGCCGACGAGATGGCCCTGGCGGGCCAGTTCGCCCTGCAGGCGCGCCTGCGTCTCCCCCAAGGCCTTGAGTTGCGCCGCCTGGGCCGTGGCCAGCATCTCGAACTCGGCGCGGTCCTTCTGCAGGGCGAGGCTGCGCTTCTCCTCGGCGGCCAGGCGCTCCCGCAGTTCCGCCTGCCGCTCGCCCGAGGACTGCACCGCTTCCTCCAGCCCCTGCCGGCCGCGGGCGCGGGCAGCCTTCAGTTCCGCTTCCTTATTCCGGAGCTTCTCGGCCCATTCCGCGGCCTTGCACGCCGCCTCCGCGCGCAGCTTGTCGATCTCGGTTTGCAGCTCCAGGCGGGTCTTGCGCTCTATGACGCCGCGCAGGGCCGCCTCGCGCTGGCGCAGGACGTCCGCGTTCTCCCGCTCCAGCTGCTCCATCAGGCGCGCCGAGCGCGCGCTCAGCTCTTCTTGGGCGGCCAGCTGGAGGCGGCTTTTCTCGTTCTCCAGCTGCTGCCGGGCCTGGGCCGCGTCCTCGGCGCGTATCTCCTTCTCGCGCTCGACCCACTTGCGCTGCAGGACCACGAATTCCGCCTTGTAGCGCTCCTGCGCGCGCTCCCAATCCGCCTTGCCGCGCCTGAGCTCGTCGAGCTGGGCCCGCTGGGCGGCGCCCTGGCGCTCCATGGCGCCGCAAACGGCGCGCAGGCGCTGCAATTCGGCGCCGGAGCGTTCGGACTCGAGCTTCACGCGGCGCAGTTCGCCTTCATGATCGGCGCGCAGGCGCTGCTCCACGGTGGAAAGGTCGCGCTGCAGGCCGTCGCGCTCCGTGCGCAGCATGTGCAGTTCCCGATCGAGCCGTTCTTGCAGCATGACCTGCTGCTGCCGGGCCAGCGTCAAGTCGGCGCGAAGCTGGATGGACTCCTTCTCCTTTTCGGCGGCGCCCTGGAGCCGGGCCGAGGCCTCGGACCGCTCGCGGCCGAGCTCGGCGACGGCGGCCTCGAGCTGTTTTTTCTCCACGACCGTCCGGGCCAGCTCGGCGTCGGCGCCTTTGAGCTTCTCGGCCAGGGCGCGCAGGTTGCGGATCTCCTCGTCCTTGGCCAGGGCGCTTTTCTGCCAGCCGGCCTTCTCCTCCAGCCAGCGGCGCTCCATCTCCTGCAGGCGCATCGCGAAATGGGCCTCGACCTCCTTCTCCTGGCCCTCGCGCGACTGCATTTGATTCTTGAGCGTGGAGACCCAGGTTTCGCGCTCCTGGGCCAGCCGGGCCTCCAGTTCCTGGACCTTGAGCTCCTGGGCGCGCCGGTTCTCCTCGGACTCGGCCTCGCGCCGGTCGCGGCGCAGCTTGTCCTGCAGTTCACGGATGGAGACCTCCACCCGCGCGGCCGTGGCCGCCTCCTGCTGGCTCTTGAGGCTGGCCAGCAGGAGCTTCTCGTGCTCGTCGGCCAGCCGCTTTTCCAGTTCGCCCACCTTGCGCTCGTACGCGAGCTGCTCCGACGACGGGCCCTTGGGCTTGTCGGGCTCCGGGGGCGCGGCCGGCGCGGCGAAAGCCGCGGGAAGCGCCGCGGGCATGCGGGCCGCCGGCGGCAAGCCGGGCGCCGCCCCCGGAAACGGGCCGGAAGACGGCAAGGGCGGCAGGCCGGGGCCGAAGGCGCCCGGCAGCGGCGGCCGGCCGGGCTGGGAGCCCGCCCCCGTCAAACCGGGCAGCGGCGGCAGCCCCGCCGGCCCCCGCGCCGGCCCTCCCGGCAGCGGCGGCGGCGGCGGCACGGCTCCGAAGGAGGACGGCAGCGGCGGCGGCTTGGGCGGCTTCCTCGGGTCCAGGTTGTCCTCAGCCATGGTGCCTTCTCCTTAAGCTCAACCGCCGACCTGCGACTTCAAGCTCTCCACCCAGGCCCGGACTTGGGGATCGGGGTTGAGGCTCAGCAGCGCTTCGAAATGCCTTAGGGCCTCGGCGGTGCGGCCCAACTGATAAAAGACGTTGCCCAGATACTGGTGCGCCGACGCCAGGCTCGGATCCAGGCTCAAGGCGTACTCGAAATACGGGATGCTGGCCTCCGCCTGGCCGGAGCCGAAATACGAGACGCCCGCGGAAAAATAGCTTTGGGCCTGCGCGGCGGCATCGGATACGGCGGGCTCGGCGGCCGGCGCGGCCTTGGCGGGGGCGGACTCGTCGGCCTTGCGGCGAGCGGCGGAAAAGCGCTCCTGGCGCCTCTGCATCGCGCTGAGCTCCTCCTGCATGCCTTCGACGAGATCGATGCCCTCCTCGGCCCGCTCGCGCACCATGATCTTGCCTTCCTTTTCCAGGACCTTGACCACCTCCATGATCTTGGCCCGTTCCTCGTCGATCTGCGCCGGGGCTAGGTCCTTGGCGTACTCCATGGACTCCTTGAGCAACGCAGCCGCTCCGGCCGACATATTGGTCAGGAACTTGTTGATGATCTCCGGGGGGGCGCCCTGCAGGGCCCTGGCCATGGCCTCGGTCTTGAGTTCGCGGACCACGGTCTGCATCTCGCGGTCCGGGAAATCCACGACATCCTCGAAAAGCATCAGATGCTTGCGGACCTTGTCGAAGATCAGGGGCTTTTCGTTCTTGAGGTAGCCGAGGATGTTGTTGCGGGTCGCCGTGTCCGCCTCGTTGAGCATGGCCGTCAGGCGCTCCATGCCCCCTACCACGAAATCCACGTTCTCCTTGACGTCCGCGTCGATGGCTTGGACCTGCTCGCGGGTGACCTGGCGCACGGTCAAGGCCTCCAAGGCCAGCTTGGCCTGCATATCCACGGGCAGCGAGGTCAGCACCATGCGCGCGTAGTCGGGGCGCAGATAGCTCAGCACCGTGGCGATGACCCAGGGCTCCTCCTTGCGCAGGATGAAGAGATAGACCAGCCTCTTGATGTTATCCTCGTTGATGTAAGCGAAGGGCTCGAATTTTTTCATGGCCTCATCCTCCTCTGGAGGCGGCGGCGGCGGCTCCGGAGGCTTCTGCTGCATGGTGATGTCGAGCCTGCCCTCCTGGTCCAGGGGGCTCTCGCCGCCCTTGCCGTCGGGCGACTCGATCTTGGTGTCGATATCGACCTCGGCGGCGGGCTTCTCGCGCAACGCGGCGACGTACTGCCGGAAGAAGCGCGCCAGCGGTCCGAACAAAAACATCAGCAACAGCAGAGCCAGCAGCGCGAACAGCAGGGGGATATAGACCTCGGGGTGCTTCAGATCGTCGGTCCAGACCCAGCGCTTGTCGCCCTCGCGATGGAAGACGGTAGGGCGGAAGGACACCTGGTCCGGAGCCAGGCTGTACTGGGACATGGCGTCGACGATCCGGGCGCGGACCAGATCCACCTGGGCCGTGGTCTTCAGGACGAGCTCGTCGTGGATTACGGTCACCCCGAGCTTCTTGAACACCGGCTTGATGGAGAAGCGCTCCTCCTGGATGCCCTTGACCTGCTGGGCCTGCTGGGCCTGGGCCGACTCCGGGCGCTCCGGCGGCCCCTGCTGCGCCGTGATGGTCTTGGGCTTGGGTATGCCGGGCAGGACGTAGGTCGTCTGCAGCCCCCCCTTGGCCTGCATACCCTGCTTCTCGTGGTATTTCTCGACCAAGCCCATGCCCGAGCGCGTGGACTCCTCCTTCTCGAGCTTGAGTTCCATCTCCACGTCCACGAAGACCACGGCGTTGCCCTTGCCCAGGATGGGGTCGAGGACGTCGCGCTGGATCTTCTCCTCGGAATCCTTCTTGACGCGGTTCTGCTCCTGGAGCAGGCCGATGTCCGGGGACGCCACGCCCGCTCGCGCCCCGGGAACCGCGAGCGCCCAGGCGCAGACCAGCCACAAAGACTTGTATCCACCAGCGCGCATCGGGTATGAGTGTATGGGAAAGATGTTAAATTTTCAATACAGGGCCAAGGCCGATCCCGCCGCGCCCGAACCGGGGCCTAGCGCTTCAAGCCCTGCATGAACTCCCGGATGGCGCGGTTGTTCGGATCAATCTCCAGGGCCCGCTTCCAGACCGCCAGCGCCTTCTCCTTCTGCTCCATCAGGAAAAACGCGCTGCCCATGATCTCGAGCGCGGTGACGTTGTTGGGCTCCAGGTCGAGCACATCCTGGGCCCGCCGCACGGCGGCGTCGTATTTGCCGTCGTAAACGGACTGGCGGGCGTCGTAGACCTTCTGATCCACCCAGGTGAACTGCTCCGGCCCCTCCATGCGGCGGGTCAACTCCGCGACGCCGGCCTCCTTCTCGACCATGTTCAGCAGGCCCAGCAGCTTTTCGTCCTTGGAGTTCTTGTTGAAAGCGTAGCGCAGGGCGTTGACGGCGGAGCGCATGTCCCGGCCGTCGACGTAGGAGATCGCGCCGCGGCGCACGAAAGTCTGGAACTCCTCGCCGCCCATGGCCTGGGGCACGAAGCCGGTCACGGCGAGCAGACGGGCCAGCATGGCCTGGACCTGCTTGTTGTCCGGCTGGGCGTCGAGGGCCTGGTTGAACCTCTGCGCCGCCAGGGCGAAATTGCCCTCCTGGAAGGCGTCCATGCCCTGCTTCATGAAGCCGCGCACCTGCGCGGTGGAGCGATCGCCCTTGGACTGTCCGAAACGCATGGATACCGACATGCGGGTGCTCGAGCCCAGATCATGGATGCCCTGCGCGAGATCCAGGCTGAAGCTCCGGAAGTTGAGCCCGAAGCCGAAATCGGTCTCCTGGATGCCGGGCAAGCCCATGAGCCCGAAGCGGAAGGCGAACCAGCGGGCGATCCAATACTCGCCTCCGAAGCGCAGATCCACCGACCCGGTCAGGGGCTTGTTGCCGTCCAAGGCCAGGGTCAGCCGGTCCTTGAACAGGCGCAGGGAGTTGCCGATCCTCAAGATCACCGGCAGCTTGTCGTCGGTGTCCCCGGTCTTCTGATGGAACACGTTCTGGATGCCCAGGCCCGCCCGGTAGGGGCCCATGGCCTTCATCGTCCCCAGATCGAGGGTCTTGAAGTTGTCCGCCGAGCCTCCGAGCTTGCGCGTGACCTGCTTGGCGGTCATGCCGAAAGCCACGGTCTCGGTCACGTTCTTGGCCCAGGACAGGCCGATGGCCTGTTGTTGATCCGAGAAATCTCCGCCGCTTTGAATCGTATCGGGCTCTCCGGTGGCGGGATTGTAGGTGACGTCGACCTGCTCGAATCCGGACGAAGCCAGTTGGGTGACGCTCAAGGCGAAGGTGCTGCCCTTCTTGGTCGGATAGGCCAGGGAGAAATAGGTCAGCTTCGTCTGCTGGAACAAGGTGGCCTGCATCATGTTGATTTCTTTGCGCTGCAGTTGGGCCAGGCCGGCCGGATTCCAATACGAGGCGGAGGCGTCGTCGGAAATGCCGTAATAGGCGCCGCCCATGGCCAGGGCGCGGCCGCCCACGCCGTAGAACATGAATGCCCCGGGCTGGCCGCCGGATTCGGAAATCGCCCGCGCCGGAACGGCGAGGGCGGACATAAAAATAACGCCGGCCGCGGCGATGACGATCGCCGCGACGGGCGCCGAGGCGCGCCGGGGGCCAAGCCCCTTGTGTTCCATTCGGGCCTTCTTGATTCGGTAGCCTGACGCTCCCCCCTGGGGAGTCATGGCTTTGCGCCCCCGCCTTGCGGCGGGTTTGCCGTTTGTCGCCCATTCACGACGACGGCCATGCCGAGCCCGCGAGCCGCAACCCCTGAGCCCGCAACGGCATGCATTCGCGAACGGGATGCTGCTAATCCAGTATAACAGATAACCTTGACTTGTCAAGGCCCAGATTTTGCCGAACCAGGCAAAGCGCCGCCCCGCGGGCCTTTCGGCGCGGTCTTGAAATATAGCTTGAACCCTGTTACACTTCTATTGCCTTGGACAACGGCGAGCAGAAGCTCCTGCGCAACCGAACCACCCTCTACCTTCTGCTGGGCGCGGCGGCGTCGCTGCTCATCCCCCTGCTGGGGGTGCTCTACCTGCGCTTTATCGACGACGCGGCCCCGGCCTCGGGCAATTCGGTCAACGCCTTCGCGCGTAGGGACGGGCAAGTCGAGCGCATTCGCGCGGCCGCGGCCCCGGCGCCGGCGGCGCCGCGGCCCCCGAACGGCAAGCCGACCGTGACCGCGGAAACGGCCACCGATTCATCGGGCCGGCCGCAGGCCCCGGCCTCAGATTCCCTGGGCTTCATACGCGGCGGCTCCGACTACTACCAACAAGCGCAGGCCCGCCCCCCCGCCGAGCCCGCCCCCGCCCCCGCCGCGGCGCCGGCCGAGCCGCCGACGCCCCCGCGCAAGCCGGCCAAACCGTCGGCAAGGACCTTCGCCCAGCCCAAGCTCAATTCCACGGGCGCGCGGGGCTCGTTTTACAATTTCGGCGGCAAGCAGCCGTTCGCGGGCGGCTCGGGAGGGCTGACCCAGCACAACCAAGCCCCCGGGACTCCGCCGTCCGGCGTACCCGACGTCGGGGCCATGCTCAAGAGCGTTCCCGGCGCCGGAAGCGGTGCGCCGGCCGGGATGCCCGACGTGGGCGACATGCTCAAGAGCGTGCCGGGCTACTCCGACCCCGGCCAGAAATAGCCGCGCGGACCGCGGCTTTTCCGCGTGCGCGCACCGGACGGTATGCGGATCCGAGGAGTTGGGCGAGTTCTCGCCCATTTCCGTCGAACTTAATACTATCGGCGCGACTGAGGAAAGGTCGCGCCGGCCTCGCGATCCCTGGCGGGATCGCGAGGGGGTTTAACGGCTGCGGTCGCAGCAAAGCCTACCATCGCGGCCCCCCGCCGTACCAAGGTTCGCGCGCGGTCGTGCGGCGCGCGAACCCGCGCGCGCCCTATTCCTCGTGCGCGCGCAAGGCGGTATGCGGATCCGAAGAGCTGGGCGAGTTCTCGCCCATCTCCACCGAACTCAATACTATCGGCGCGACTGAGGAAAGGTCGCGCCGGCCTCGCGATCCCTGGCGGGATCGCGAGGGGGTTTTCTCAAACCGCGGCTTTTCCGGCGAGACGCTTGGCCACGGCCGCGCCGATGTCGCCGAGGTTCTCGACGACCGTGATGCCGGCCTCGCGCAAGGCCTTGACCTTGGACTCGTGCGTGCCCGAACCGCCCTCGACGATGGCCCCGGCATGGCCCATGCGGCGGCCGGGGGGCGCGCTGCGGCCGGCGATGAACCCAAAAACCGGCTTGCTCATGCGTTCCCGATAGAACCGGGCCGCGTCCTCCTCCGCCGAGCCGCCGATCTCGCCGATCATGACCACGGCCTCGGTGGCCGGGTCCTTCTCGAAAAGCTCCAGGATGTCGGTGAAGCTGGAGCCCGAGATGGGATCGCCGCCGATGCCGACCACGGTGGACTGGCCCAGGCCCTGCTGGGTGGTCTGATAGACCGCCTCGTAGGTCAGCGTTCCCGAGCGCGAGACGATGCCCACGCGCCCGGCCTGGTGAATATAGCCCGGCATGATGCCGGCCTTGCAGGCCCCCGGGGTGATCACCCCGGGGCAGTTGGGCCCGATCATGCGCACCCCGAAGCCGGCCTTATGGGCCGCGGCCAAGGCGCGCTTGACCCTGGCCATGTCCAGCACCGGTATGCCCTCGGTTATGCAGACGATCAGCGCCACCCCGGCGTCCACGCATTCAAGCACGGCGTCGGCGGCCGCGGGCGCCGGCACGAAAACCAAAGAGACGTCGGCTCCGGCTTGCCGCACCGCCTCGCCCACCGTGTTGAAGACCGGCCGGCCCAGATGGACCTCGCCGCCGCGCCCCGGCGTCACGCCGGCTACGATGTTGCTGCCGTATTCGATGCACTGTCGGGAATGAAAGGTCCCCGTGCCGCCGGTAATATTCTGGACGAGAATGCGGGACTCACGGCTCAACAGTATGCTCATCGCGCCGCCTCCACGGCCTTCTTGGCCGCATCCCAGAGATCGTGGGCCGATACGATGTCGACCTTGGCCTTGGCCAGCAGTTCCCGGCCCTTCTCCACGTTGGTCCCCTGCAGGCGCACGACCAGGGGCACGCGCAGCTTGACCTTGCCCAGCGCGCCCAGTATGCCCGCGGCGATCATGTCGCACTTGACGATGCCGCCGAAGATGTTGACCAGGACGGCCTTGACCTTGGGGTCCTTCAGGATGATCTGGAAGGCCTTGGTCACCCGGTTCTCGTCGGCGGCGCCGCCGACGTCGAGGAAGTTGGCCGGCCGGCCCCCGGCCAGTGCGATGGTATCCATGGTGCCCATGGCCAGGCCGGCCCCGTTGACCATGCAGCCGATGGTGCCGTCGAGGGCGATGTAGGATAGGTCGGCCGCCTTGGCCTGGCGCTCCAGGGCGGAAAGCTCGGGATCCCGGCGCCGGGCCAGCTCCGGATGCCGGAACAGGGCGTTGTCGTCGATGACCACCTTGCCGTCCAGGGCCAGGAAGCCCTTGGGCGTGAGCACCAGGGGGTTGACCTCGACGAGGCCGCAGTCCCGGCGAATGAACAGCTCGACCAAGGCCTGGGCGACGCGGCAAAAGCCCGCCGCGTGCTCGGGCGCGACCTTGAGCTGGAAAGCCAGCCGTCGCGCGGCGAAGCTCGGCAGGCCCGCGACCGGATCTATGGCCAGGCGCAGGATGGCCTCGGGCTTTTCCGCCGCCAGGCGCTCGATCTCCATGCCCCCCTCGGCGGAAGCGATCAGCATGGGGCCGGCGCTCTTGCGGTCCATGACCACGGAGAGGTAAAGCTCGCGCTGGATCTTGGCGCCGCCCTCCACCAGGACCTCGTGGACCTTGAGGCCCTGCCCGCGGGTCTGGTGCGTGACCAGGGTCATGCCCAGGATGGAACGCGCCGCCAGCCTGGCCTCGGCCGGCGTCTTGGCCAGCTTGATGCCCCCCGCCTTGCCCCGGCCGCCGGCCAGGACCTGGGCCTTGATCACCCACGGCCCCTTGCCGGCGCGCTTGAGGGCGGCGGGCAGGGCGGCCAGGGACTTGATCACGCCTCCGGAAGGCGGGACCGGTATGCCGTGCTGCCGGAACAGCTCCTTGGACTCGTATTCCAGCAGCTTCATGCCGCGGCCTCGTCGGAACCGTTGAGGACCGTTTGCAGCTTCGTGGGCGCCGTCTGGCGCGCCTTGGCGATCTGGTCCTCCATGAGCTCGTGGAAGGCGGGTTGGCGCACGGCCCGGAACACCCCGACCGGGATGGGGCAGCCGTGCTCGCTCATCTTGGAGAGCAGGCAGGCCAGATGGGAGGACTCGGAACGCTCGTCGTGGACCAGAAGGTCCTTGGGCAGCCGGTCCGCCGGGAACTCCACGACCTCGGGGG
>JAQUMZ010000071.1 GCA_028717865.1 Elusimicrobiota bacterium
CCCTTGCGGCCGCCGTGCGTGGAAATGAAGTACTGCAGCACGGTCAGCCCCTCCCGGAAGTTGGACACGATGGGCTGCTCGATGATCTCGCCCACGCCGCCGGTTAGTTTTTTCTGCGGCTTGGCCATGAGGCCGCGCATGCCGGCCAGCTGCCGGATCTGCTGGCGGCTGCCGCGGGCGCCGGAGTCCGCCATCAGGTAGACCGAGTTGAAGCGCGGCTTGCCCGCGGCGAATTTCTCGAACTCCTCCTTTTTCATGTCGTCGAACATGACGTCCGCGATCTTGTCCGTGACATGGGTCCAGATGTCGATGATCTTGTTGTAGCGTTCCGCCTCGGTGATGAGGGCGTTCTTGGCCTGCTTCTCGATCTCCTTGACCTTCTTGCGGGCCTCTACGATCGCCTCCTTCTTGAGGGTCGGAATATGCATATCCGAGACCGATATGGAGAGTCCGGCCGCGGTGGCGTAATGGTAGCCGATGCGCTTAAGATCGTCGAGCAGCAGGACCGTGCGGTAATGGCCCAGGGTCTTGTAGCAGCGCTCTACGAGCCGGGAAAGCTCCTTCTTGCCCTGGGCGGCGTTGAGATAGCCCAGCTCCGGCGGGACGATCTGGTTGAATATAACGCGTCCGACCGTGGTCCAATCCTTCCACTCCGAGACGGACAAAGGCGCGGCCTTCTTGCCCGCGCCCTCGCTTTCGTTGAGGTTGTTCGTGATGCCGCGCACCTTGACCTTGGCGTGCAGGTCGACCTTGCCCGAAAGGCGGGCCGTCACCACCTCGGCGGGATCCGAGAAGATCATGCCCTCCCCGCGCTCGCCGTGCTTGTATTTGGTCAGATAGTGTATCCCCAGCACCATATCGTGCGAAGGCACCGCGATGGGCTTGCCCGAGGCCGGGGAGAGGATGTTGTTGGACGCCATCATCAGGATGCGCGCCTCCAACTGAGCCTCCTGGGACAGCGGGACGTGCACGGCCATCTGGTCGCCGTCGAAATCGGCGTTGAAAGCCGCGCAGGTCAGGGGATGCAGCTGGATGGCCTTGCCCTCGATGAGCACCGGCTCGAAAGCCTGGATGCCCAGACGGTGCAGGGTGGGAGCGCGGTTGAGCATGACCGGGTGCTTCCGGGTCACGAACTCCAGGATGTCCCAAATTTCCGGCCGGACTTTCTCGAACATGCGCTTGGCGGCCTTCAGGGTCAGGCTCTCGGTCTTCATGAGCTCCCGGATGATGAAGGGCTTGAAGAGCTCGAGGGCCATTTCCTTGGGCAAGCCGCACTGGTTGATCTTGAGGTTGGGCCCCACCACGATGACGGAGCGGCCGGAATAGTCGACGCGCTTGCCCAGCAGGTTTTGGCGGAAGCGGCCCTGCTTGCCCTTGAGGATATCCGACAGGGACTTCAGGGGCCGGTTGCCGGCGCCGACCACCACGCGGCCGCGCGCGCCGTTCTCGAAGAGCGCGTCGACAGCCTCCTGGAGCAGGCGCTTCTCGTTGAAGACCATGACCTCGGGGGCGCGCAAGGCCTCGATATGCTTGAGGCGGTTGTTGCGGTTGATGATGCGCCTATAGAGGTCGTTGAGATCGGAAGTCGCGAAGCGTCCGCCTTCGAGAGGCACCAGGGGGCGCAGTTCGGGCGGGATGACCGGCAGGGTGGTCAGGATCATCCACTGCGGCTCGTTGCCGGACTCGGCGAAGCCCTGCAGGATGCGCAGCCGGCGGATAAGCCGGGTGCGCTCGGCCTCGGAAGTGACGCCCTGGATGTTCTCCAGGATCGCGGCCGCCTCCTCCTTGGGCTTGACCTTGGACAGCAGGGTATGGATGGCGCCGGCCCCGATGTCCACCTTGAGCTTGCTCTTGAACTCGGCCTTGGCCTTGCGCACTTCCTCCTCGGAGAGCAGGTCGCAGGCCTTATAGACCGTGCGGCCGGTGGCGTCCACGAGATCCTCGAGCACTATGTACATGGCGTAATAGATGACCCGCTCAAGGTCCACGGTCTTCATGTTGAGCACGATGCCGATGCGGGAGGGGGTCTTCTTGAGAAACCAGATATGGGCCACGGGCACGGCCAGCTCGATGTGGCCCATGCGCTCGCGGCGCACCTTGGCCTCGGTGACCTCGACCCCGCAGCGGTCGCAAACGATGCCCTTGAACTTGACCCAGCGGTACTTGCCGCAGGCGCATTCGTAGTCGTGCGCCGGTCCGAAGATGCGCTCGCAGAAAAGCCCGTCGCGTTCGGGCTTGAGGGTGCGGTAGTTGATGGTCTCGGGCTTCTTGACCTCGCCGAAGGACCAGGACATGATGTGTTCCGGGGACGCGGTGGAGAGGCGAATGGCGTCGAAATCAAAAAAATCGAGGCCCTCGACCTTCTTCTTTTTCTTGCCGCCCAATATGAGTTTCTTTTCCGCGATCGCTAGATATCCCATGGTTAGGCCTTCCTCGTCGATTCGACCGCTTCCTTGGATTTATCCTTCTTGGCCTTGGCCGCCGCAGCCTCGCCGTCCTCGCCGAGCTTGAGCAGTTCGACGTTGAGGCCCAGGGCCTGAAGCTCCCGGACCAGGACCTTGAACGATTCGGGGACTCCGGGCTGCGCCGGCGGCTCGCCCTTGATGATGGCCTCGTACATCTTGGTCCGCCCGGCCACATCGTCGGACTTGACGGTGAGGAACTCCTGCAGGGCGTAGGCGGCGCCGTAGCCCTCGATGGCCCACACCTCCATCTCGCCGAAACGCTGGCCGCCGAACTGGGCCTTGCCGCCCAGGGGTTGGCGGGTGATGAGGCTGTAAGGGCCGGTCGAGCGGGCGTGCACCTTGTCCTCGACGAGATGGTTGAGCTTCAGCATGTACATGTAGCCGACCGAGACCTTCTCCTGGAAAGGCTCGCCGGTGCGCCCGTCATAGAGGGTTATGCGGCAGTCGTCCGAGGGCAGGTACTTGTCCGGCACGCCGTTTTCCTTCAGCGTCTTCTTGGCCTGATGGACCATCTCGATGATGTCCTTCTCGGTCGCGCTGTCGAAAACCGGGTTGACCATCTGCGTGTCGGTCACGTGCGCGGCCCAGCCCAGCATCATCTCCAGGAGCTGGCCGATGTTCATGCGCGAGGGCACGCCCAAGGGGGAAAGCACCACGTCCAGCGGCGTGCCGTCCGGCAGGAAAGGCATGTCCTCCTCGGGCAGAACCTTGGCGACCACGCCCTTGTTGCCGTGCCGGCCGGCGAGCTTGTCTCCCACCTGCACCTTGCGGCGGGAGGCGATGTAGACCTTGACCACCTTATTGACGGTCACGGCCAACTCGTCGCCCTGGCGGACGTTCTCCTTCTCGCGCGCCGCGTCGTCGCGCATTTTCTTTTCCATGATCTTGTAGAACATGGTCAGGCGCTCTTCCTCGGCGCGGCGCTTGGCGGCCGGCAATTCCTCCAAGGCGGCCAGGGAATCCTTGCGATGCTGGCGAAGGGAAGCCAGGGCCTTCTCCAGACGCTCCGTGACTACGTCGAGCCGCTTGCGCTCCTCCGGCTTGGACAGCTTCTCGCGGCGCACGAACACGCGCACGCCTATGACCTTGCCCGAGATGCCGGGCGGCACGCGCAGCGAGGCGTCCTGAACGTCCTCGGCCTTCTTGCCGAAAATAACCTTGAGCAGCCTCTCCTCGGGAGTCAGCTGCTGCTCGCCCTTGGGGGTGACCTTGCCCACCAGGACGTCGCCTTGCGCGACGTTGGTGGAAGGGATGACGATGCCCTGCTCGTCCAGGGCCTCGAGCGCCTCGGCGCCCACGTTGGGGATGTCGCGCGTGATCTCCTCGGCCCCGAGCTTGGTGTCGCGGGCCTCCACCTCGAACTCGGTGATATGGATCGAGGTGAAGACGTCGTCCTTGACCAGGCGCTCGGAAATGAGGATGGCGTCCTCGAAGTTGTAGCCCTCCCAGGGCATGAAGCCCACCAGCAGGTTGCGTCCCAGGGCCAGTTGGCCCCGGCTGGTGCCCGGACCGTCGGCGAGGACCTCGCCGGCCTTGACCGCGTCTCCGGTTTTTACGGCCGGCGTCTGGTTGATGCAGGTGTCCTGGTTGGAACGGCGGTACTTGCGCAAAGAATAAAGGTCGATGGCGCCGCTCTCGCTCTTGGCGTCGTCGGCGTGCACCGCGATCAGGTCGCCCGCGGAATAAATGACCTGCCCGGCGCGCTTGGCCGTCACGCAGGCGCCGGAATCCTTGGCCACCGCGTCCTCGATGCCGGT
Organism: Elusimicrobiota bacterium; assembly: GCA_028717865.1. Taxonomy (GTDB): domain Bacteria; phylum Elusimicrobiota; class Elusimicrobia; order UBA1565; family UBA9628; genus UBA9628. The sequence continues at coordinate 4,223 of JAQUMZ010000071.1, forward strand.
GATCACCAGGGACGGCTCCGCCGAGAGCAGGGGCACGGCTTGGCGCTGCATGTTGCAGCCCATGAGGGCCCGGTTGGCGTCATCGTGCTCCAGGAACGGGATCAGGGCCGCGGAGACCGAGACCACCTGCATGGGCGATATGTCCATGTAATCGACCCGGGCGGGCTCGACCAGCGGGAAGTCGCCGCGCGAACGGCAGGCAGCCAGGTCGATGGCCAGCCGGTCCTTTTCCAGGGGGGTATTGGCCTGGGCCACCATCTGGCCGGATTCCTCGTCGGCCCCGAGATAGAGCACCTCGCCGGTCAGCTTGCCCTTCTGGACCTTGCGGTAGGGGGACTCGATGAGCCCGAATTCGTTTATGCGGGCGTAGGTCGCCAGGCTGGTGATGAGGCCGATGTTCGGCCCCTCGGGGGTCTCGATGGGGCAGATGCGGCCGTAATGCGTGTGGTGGACGTCGCGCACCTCGAAGCCGGCCCGCTTGCGGTTGAGGCCGCCCGGACCCAGCGCCGAAAGCCTCCGCTTGTGCGTGATCTCGGAGAGCGGATTGATCTGGTCCATGAACTGCGACAGCTGCGAGGTCCCGAAGAACTTGCGCAGGATGCCGACCATGGGCGCGGTGTTGAGCAGGTTGCGCGGGGTCAGGGTGCTCTTGTCCTGCACGCTCATGCGGTCGCGGATGACGCGCGACATCTGGGCCAGGCCCACGCGGATCTGGTTCTCGAGCAGCTCGCCCACGCCGCGCACGCGCCGGTTGCCCAGGTGGTCGATGTCGTCGAGCTTCACGGCGAAATGGCGGTCGAAGAAGGTGGGGACGTTCTCGCGCCAGCGGTTGATGGCCTCGCTCAGCTCCAGGAAGGAGATGCGGTCCTTCTTGAGGCCCTGCTTGGCGGCGTCGGGATCGTCGTCCGAGTCTTTTTCGTGCAGGTCTATGACCGGGAAGGTTTCCAACGGCTCCTTGTTGACGGCCTTGGCGTAGGCCTGCAGCAGGCTCTTGAGGTCGCTCAGGGCCTCATAAGGAGCCGGACGGATCGGCATCGGCGTGGTCCGGGGCTGACCGTCGGCGTAATGGGACACCCCGGTGTTGAGGGCGATGACGTACTGCATCGTGGCGATGATGTCCTCGACGCAGAGCGAGCGCCGGTTGTAGGCCGGCAGGGCGAAGTACTTGTGCCGCCGGTTGTCGGGCCGGCAGACGATGTCCCGCCGCACGGCCAGCTTCCACAGGAAATGGTGCAGCTTGCCGTGAATCTTGCGCCGGCCCACGTTGCTGAGGTCGTACTTGCGCAGATTCTTGAAGATCAGGTTGTCGAGGTAGGCTTCGGCCTGGCCGGGGACGATGAACTCCTGTCCCCGCAGTTTCTTGTAGATGTCCTGCTGGGCCTCCTTGACGCTCTTGACCTTGTCCTTGCGCAAGGTCTCCAGGATGGTCGGATCGTCCTTTTCCGGGTCGCCGGTCAAGAGCTTGACCGACTGCACGCCCTTGTCGAGCATGCGCTTGATGGCCTCGTGCGTGATCTTCTTGCCGGCCTCGTGCAGGACTTCGCCGGAGGCTTGGTCCACGATGTCCTCGACCACGATGCGATGCAGCAGGCCGACCATCGTCTGGGCGCTGACGGCGACTTCCTCGTAGGGATAGAAAATCTTGAGGATGTCGGAATCGGTCTCGATGCCGCAGGCCCGCAGGAAAGTGGTGGCTTCGAATTTCTTCTTGCGGTCGATGCGGACGTAAAGGATGTTGTTGAGGTCGAACTCGAACTCGACCCAGGCCCCGCGGTAGGGGATGATCTTGGCGAAGAACAGACGCTTGCCCAGGGAGGATATCTTCTTCTCCTCGTCTTCCTCGAATATGATGCCGGGGGACCGGTGCAACTGGCTGACGACCACGCGCTCGGCGCCGTTGATGATGAAGGACGCCGTGTCCGTCATCATGGGGACCTCGCAGAGCACGACCTCCTGCTCCATGATCTGCTTGAGCCGGCCGGAGGGCTGGCGCGAGGAAAGGCGCAGAATGGCCTTGAGCGGCCGGGACCACGAGGCATCGTGGGCCTGGGCCTCCTCGGGGGATTCGTAGCGGGGCGGGGCGAACTCGTAACGCACGAAGTCCAGCACCATGCTGCCGTCGCTGGACTCGATGGGGAAGACGTCGAGGAAGGAAGCCTGCAAGCCCATGAGTTTGCGCGCGTCGGGCTCGGCTCCGAGCTGAAGGAAGTCGCGGAACGACTTCTTCTGCATCTCAAGCAGATCGGGAAGCTCCATGGCCTGCGGGATCCTTCCGAATTTGATCTGTTTCACGCGTTCACCCCTTGTCCGCTCTAAAAAAACGGAACCGCCCCTGGCCCTTGCGGGCCAGGGACAGTTCCTTCGGCTCTCACCGCGGAAGCGGTATTAATAGTCCGTTTCACCTCAACTCGACGGTGGCGCCGGACTCCACCAGCTTTTTCTTCATTTCCTCGGCCTGAGCCTTCGGCACGCCTTCTTTAATAGCCTTGGGGGCGGCCTCGACCAGATCCTTGGCTTCCTTCAGCCCGAGCCCGGTCAGCTCGCGGACGGTCTTGATCACCTGAATCTTCTTGTCCCCGGCGCCGGCCAGGAAGACCGTGAAATCGGTCTTTTCCTCGGCGGGAGCGGCGCCCGCGGCGGCGCCCGCGGCCGGAGCCGCGGCTATGGCGCCCACGGCGGCGGCCTTGACCCCGAACTTTTCCTCGGCAAGCTTGACGAACTCGGCGCACTCAAGCACGGTCCATTGCCCCATCACGTCCACGGCCTCCGCGGGCGACAGCTTCGTCGGCATACGTTCTCCTTTTGCTGGCAGCTCCTCTCGGATTTATCCCCCGCGCGGGGACTGCCGGCTGCTTTTAGGCGGCAGCCGCGCCTGATTGAGACTTCTTCTTCTGCTCCAAAGCCTTCACGACCAGCAATACGTCCCGGGCCGGCGCCTGCATGAGCGATACCGGCTGGCAGATGACGCTGTACATCATTCCGACCGCCTTGGCGATCAGCTCGGGACGGGACGGAAGCCGGGACAGGGTTTGGCATTCGGCCGGCGACATCCATTTCTGGCTGACCAGACCGGCCTTGACCTTCAAAAATGGATACTGCTTGGCGAAGGCGGCCAGCACCTTGGCCGGAGCCACGGGGTCGTCCAAATCGGAGACCACCATGCCCACGGGCCCCTTGAGCAGCTTGACGTCGGCCGCGGGGATCCCGGCACCCTTGAGGGCGTGGCGGATCAGGCTGTTCTTGATCACCGCGTAGCGGCAGCGCAGGGGCCGCAGCTTGGCGCGCAACTCGTCGAGCTCCTTGAACTTCAAGCCCTGGTACTCGGTGAAGAACAGATGCGGAGAATTCTTGAGCTTATCCGCGATATCCTTGGACTTTTCGACCTTCTCTTTTCTCGTCAGTTTCATCTCTTCCTCTTGTTAAAATCTCACTTCAAGGCCCGCCGCGTATTCGTAGCCATCCACGAAAGAAGCCTCGGCGAAGAGCCCCTCGTGCTCGTAAACCGGGATGCGCAGCCCGAGAAACGGCGACACCGTGTCCTGCTGGCCGCCCGAGTGCCCGCCGCTCGCGAGGTCCTTCAAATCGGATTGCAGACGCGACCACTTCACGCCGCCGTAAGGCTCGAGCTTGACCCCTTGGGCGCGCCAAGACGTCAGCTTGGCCTGGTCATCGGCCTTCTCATCCGCGTCCTTCACCGTAAAAACATCGCTGGCCTCGACCGCCACCTGGTAACGCATCATGGTCAGGCGCTGGTCGATGTTGCCGCCGACTCCCGGGGTCCCGCCCGGGAATGTCCGGTTGAAGCTGTAGCGCGACCGGGAGATGCTCGCGTCCACGGCGACGGCCGGGGTAACGATGGTGTCCGGCATGATGACGGCCTTGAGCCCGCCCGTGAGAATCAGGCCGGGATTGTCCCCGGTCAGGACGTTGGTCACGGTGGTGGAAGGCACGCTCAGACTGTAGTCGCCCACGCCCACGGCGGCATAGTATTGGAAGCTGTCCCACGGCTGATAGACCAGCTTGACCACGCCCGCCCCGCCGCGGCCCTTGGCCTCGACGTCGCCGCCCTGGCCGCAGGCGAAACTCGCTCCGCCCGGAGCCGTGCAGACCGCCGGCGCCGCGACGTTGAAGTTCACGGTCTGGTCATGCACGCCCTCATAATACGCCAATATCTTCAAAGAACCTTTAGGCAACTGCCTGGCCGTGGTGCCCAGCGACTGCGCCGCCGCCGGCACCCCGGACATAAAAAAACACACCGACACCAGTATCGCTCTGTTCACGCGCGACAATCACGTTCGTGGGTCAAGGGGCGGATGAGACCGGCAACGACCTACTCTCCCAACGCCGAGATGGGCGTTAGTACCATCGGCCCTGGCAGGCTTAACTGCCGTGTTCGGAATGGGAACGGGTGTATCCCTGCCGGAAATATCACCGGTCTCATTCGCCCCTAGACCCGAAATTTTTAGGTAGGAGTATGGTTGGACGGCCCGATATTGTTTTCCGGGCCATACATCGTCCCGATTCCTATTCGGGGCGAACTCACCTGGGTCTTTGTGTTTTTTCAAAGAATAACGCAAGCGCCTTCACGCGATCGAAGAATACGGCCAAGCCTCACGGACGATTAGTACCGCTTCGCTCAAAGCCTCGCGGCTCTTACACTCGCGGCCTATCAACCTGGTAGTCTTCCAGGGTCCTTTAGGGGCCTTGCGGCCCGGGAAACCTAATCTTGGGGCGGGTTTCACGCTTAGATGCTTTCAGCGTTTATCCCTTCCGAACACCGCTACCCAGCGATACCCCTGGCGGGATAACTGGTACACAGGAGGTCCGTTCAACCAGGTCCTCTCGTACTATGGTCGACTCCCCTCAAGTTTCCTTGCGCGCATGGTAGATAGAGACCGTACTGTCTCACGACGTACTGAACCCAGCTCACGTACCGCTTTAATGGGCGAACAGCCCAACCCTTCCCACCTGCTCCAGCGGGAGGATGCGATGAGCCGACATCGAGGTGCCAAACCGCGTCGTCGATGTGAACTCTTGGACGCGATCAGCCTGTTATCCCCGGGGTAGCTTTTATCCGTTGAGCGATGGCCCTCCCACGAGGTACCACCGGATCACTATATCCGACTTTCGTCCCTGCTCGGCTTGTAGGCCTTGCAGTCAAGCACCCTTCTGCTATTGCGCTCAGTGGCCGATTACTATGCGGCCTGAGGGTACCTTGGAACGCCTCCGTTACTCTTTAGGAGGCGACCGCCCCAGTCAAACTGCCCGCCTGGCACTGTCCCTCGGCCGGATCACGGCCGTAGGTTAGTGCTGCGGTCTCGATAGGCTGGTATTTCACATTGCGCCTCCGCCCAGGCCACAACCCGGGTTTCAAAGGCTCCCAGCTATGCTACGCAATCAAAACCACAACACGATGCCAAGTTACAGTAAAGCTCCACGGGGTCTTTTCGTCTAACCACGCGTAACGAGCGTCTTCACTCGTACCACAATTTCGCCGAGCACTTGGTCGAGACAGCGGGACCTTTGTTACACCATTCGTGCAGG
>JAQUMZ010000072.1 GCA_028717865.1 Elusimicrobiota bacterium
ACCGGTCCCCGCCGAGGCGGTGGAATTCGTCAACGACGAACCGGTGCTGCTGGAAACGCAGGAGACCGAGGACGACGGCGAGCGCATGGACTTCATAATCACGCCCACGGTCAAGGAGCGCCTCGACGAACTGCTTACCCTCTATTCGTTGGACCACAAAGAAAAATTCTTTCCCTTGCTCATAGGGGACACGGGCGAGGGCAAGAGCACCCTGGTCAAGTACATGTTCACCGAGACTCTGCGCGCCAATCCGCACCTGGGCGGCCGGACCGTGCCGGTCATCTCCTTCCCGGTCAAGGAGACCACGGGCGGACGCGAGCTTCTGGGCGGCAACGGCGCCAACGGCATAGAGTTGGGCGCCCTGGCCATGGCCGTCAAGCACGGCTACGTGCTCGTGCTCGAAGAGCTCAACATGGCCAACGGGGAATTCCTCAAAAGCCTCAACAACGTGCTCCAGCAGATCTCCATGCTCGGCTACTTCGAATTCGAGGTGGGGGGCCAGTCGATCCGGATCCAGGCCCATCCCCACTTTTGGATAGTGGGCACGGAGAACGACTCCGAGGGCAACTACGCCTATACTCGCAACGAGCACTCGCCCGACTTCGTGAAGCGCTGGATAGTCAATCGCTACGGCCGCATCCCTCCCTCCGAGCAGGCCACGATCATGCGGGGCCTGGCCATGCGCTGGGCCGCGAAGCACATGGGCCTCCCGAAGGAGTGGGACTTCGATTTTGCGTCCCACGCCATGCAGAAGCGCGACGAGGGCAAGGAATTGACCTCGCAGGAGCGGAGCGCCCTGGAGACGTTGGCGACCGTGCAGAAATACGTCGACGGTCACGGCCTGACCCAGGCTTTTCTGGAGAAGCTCGTGGTGGATTTTCACGAGCCGATCCGCAAGGGCGCCAAAGGGAACTCGGACCTGGGCGGCGATCTGCAGGAGCCCTACGAATTCAACCGCAGGACCCTGCACCGCTTCCTCAAGCGCTACCTCTACGACTTGAAGTACTACGAGACCGCTGGCCGGGCCATAGACGACCGCACGCGCCACCTGCTGCTGGCCCGGGAGCTCATGGAGGCTTACGGCTCCGAGGTCCGGGACGAGCCCGCCAAGAAGTCTATCTGGGACGAAATGAACACCCACTTCGCCCTGACCAGCCAGCACCATATAAATCGGGAGAACATCGAGATCAAGGTGCGCGGCTTGTACCAGAAGGACGGCAAGCTGATCGTCGACGAGCAACTCGTGCCCCTGGTCATGCGCATGCGCGGCTACGATGACAAGCACATGCCCGGCCCGAAGCACAGGCTGACCCTGATCCCCAGCTTGGCCGCCAACGTTTACCGGAACCTGCGCAACCGCCAGTTCCGGCAGCACCAGCTCTTCACCGGGCCCACCGGCACGGGCAAGACCCGGGAATCGTTCTTCGTCAGCCACCTGCTCAAGGAGCCGCTCTTCTCCTTGAGCGTGCACGATCAATTGCCGCTGAGCACGTTCCACGGAGGCTTCGTCAGGAAGCGTCCGGAGGCCATGACCGTAGCGGGCAAGCCCGTCGCCGAGATACTGCCCAAGGAGATGCTCGACGACATGGTGGGCACGTTGCGCAAGGCCATCGCGGGCGCCCTCAACATGGAGCAGACCGAGCTTGTCAACGCCATGCTCAAAAAGCTGGCCCTGGGCGGTCCCGCGGCCGACGAGTTCAAGTTCCTGGCCGGCATCCTGGCCCGGGCCATGATGTACGATCCGTTCGGCCTGCTCAAGCGCGGCCCGGACGGCAAGCTCAATATGACCATGGCCGAAATTCGCAACAATCCGGACATCGGCGCCGGGATGATCTTCGACGAGGCCAACGCGGCTACCATCATCGAGAGCGTCAACCCGGCCCTGGACTTCGGGGTGCTCATCCTCAGCGACGGCCACCGCGCGGCCGTGGCCGGAGGCGGGTTCAACGCGACCCTGGCCATGAACCCGGTGGGCGAGGGCTACGCCGGCTATCCGCTCTCCAGCGCCTTGCGCAGCCGGACCCAGACCGTGCACCACGGCGGCAACATCAAGGAAGATGAGCTCGCGGAACTGCTCCTGGATGAGTTCACGGGCGTCAAGCGCTGGAAGCTGCTGCCGGGGACAAGCGGGGCGCGGTGATGGCTTCGCGGCGTACGGCTGGCCTCGTTCTAGCCGCCCTGTTTGGGGTTACGAGTCCCGGACTGGGCGGCTGGCAGGCCTTCGCCCAGGCCGCGCGGCCGCGGGTCGTATCCGGCGGCGCCGTGCCGCCGGCGGCCGTGCCGGCGCCGCGCCTCGGGCTTCCGAGTCCGGCCTTGGGCTTGACGGGCGGGCTGTCTTTGTTCGCGCCGGCCGTTGCGCCTGGGCCTGCGGCCGCGGGCCTGCCCATCGGCCCGGCGCTGGAAGCGGAGAATCCAGCGCCCGCCGGCAACGCAGCCGCACAGGGCGCGCCGGCCGCGGAAGACTCGGCCTCGGGAGTCCTCGGACGGCTGGAGGCCCAGGCGGCGGTGCGCGCCCTCGTGGCGGGGCCTGGGCCGGAGTCGGACGAGCATCTGCGGGCGGTTTTCGACAACGGGAAGCTCCGTCGGGTCCGCGATCCAGAAGCGGTCGCCGCGGCTCCGGGGTCGGCTGCCGCGTCCGCCCTGGGACCGGCGCGGGCAGTCGGACATGAGCGCAGCGCGGTGCCCGTCGCCGCTCCGGACGCGGCCGCCCCGGAGCCGGGCGATGGCGCCGCGCGGGGGGGGTGGTCTCGCATCCTGGACGTGGTCCAGCGGTCCTTTTCGTCCACCATGGAGCGCGGCCGGCTGGGCTGGCTGGCGCGATGTCTCGGCGCGGCGGCGCAGGCCTTTGCCGACGACAATGGCGACAAGGAGAACAAAAAGGATATCAGCCGTCTGCCCATCGAGCGCCAGATCGACATTTTGATGGACCGCTACAAGGTGCCGCCGGCGGATCGGGCCCGGCGCAAGCAGTTGACCCTGGACGCGATCAGCCGCGTGCGCGCGGACATCGCCCTCTTCGCCGGGCCAAGCGTACGGGTGCAGACCGGGACTTGGTGGCTGACGGTCCAGAACCTCAAGGACCCCGAGAACAAGGAAATTCGCATCCCGGTCGAGGACATCTTCGTGCGCGCGGTCGACGCCTGGGGCGAGGAAGAGGCCGTCGGGGCCGCCATACACGAGGTGGCGCACTACTCCATCACGCGCCTGCCGCCGGATTCGGCCTTGGCCGGCAAATACGCGCTGGGCAATAGTCCCAAGGCCAATAACGCGCTTTTTCAAGCCATCGAGGACACGCGCGTCAACACGTGGGCCCTCAAGGAGAAGCCCGGCTTCCAGCATTACCTGGACGCGGTCTACGCGGCGGAATGGCCCGAGGACCTGGACGACAAGAAGGCACTCGCGCGCGCGCGCATCCGCCTGCTGCAGCGCTCCACCATCGAGGTGGAGCACTCGGACGGAAGCAAGGAGAAATGGGTGCCGCCGCACCTCCAGTACGTGGATTCCATCATCTACTATTGGCGGCATGGCAAGGCCCCAAAGTTCCTGGAGGACCAGGAGGCCTTGAAAGCCTGGGAGGCCACCCTCCCGGCCCTGGAGGCGGCGCGCAACCTCCACCCCGAGAAGGCGGGAGACGTGCTCTTGGAGGCCGTCAAGGCGCCGGTCGGCGAGAAGCTGCTCGAGCTCATCGACCGGGAGATTTATCCCTATTACGAGAAGCTGGTGGAGAAGACCAAGCAGGAGATGCGGGACAAGCAGCAGAAGGGCGACAAGATGCAGAAGGGCTCGGGACAATCCTCCGCGGGCGAGGACGGTGAGGAGGGCGATGAGGACGGACAGGATCAAGACGGGCAGGGCGGCCAAGGCGGCCGGGGCAAGAGCGGCAAATCCTCCAAGGGCGGCGGCTCCTCCGGAAGCAGCTCGGACCTGGACGAACTGCTCGACGAAATAAATGAGGACGTGGCCAAGGCCTTGAAGAACAACGGGGGCAAGGGCAGCCAGCAGAAGTCTGGATCGCAAGGCGCCTCGTCGAGCGGCTCGGATTCGGACGGCCAGCGGGATCAGGGAGCCTCGGCCGGCGGCGACAAGCAAGCCGGAGAGCAAGGCGACGAGCAGGGGGAAAACTCCGGCCAGAAGGACGGCAAGGGGAACAAAGACAAGGATAAGGGCGACAAGGACGGTAAGGACGGCAAGAAGGACAAGGACCAGGACGCGGACAAGAAGGACGGCAAGGGCGACGAGGCGGGGGACGGCGACGGCTCGGACGGCCGGGACGACGACAGCTTCCTCAAGCGCCGCGAACGGGCCATCCAGCGCGCCCAGGAGCGCCTGGCGGGCTGGACCACCTACGAGCGCTACCGGATGCGCGCGCACGAGCTCCAGCTCATAAACAAGGTCGACGGCATCATCAAGAAGATACTGCTGCCCACCAAGCACGCGCGCCTCAGCCGCCAATTCTACGAGGACGGCGACGAGATCAACATACCGAAATACTACGACGACCTCGCCCAAGGGCGCTATGACACGCCGGTCATGCAGCGCTGGAACCGCAAGATCCGCCGCTCCGCCAAGATCTCGCTGGTCTTGGACATCTCCGGCAGCATGGGCCGGCCCAGCGAGAGCATGGACAACCCCATCGACCACGCCCTGGTCGGCATCGTGGCCTGGATCGAGGTCTGCCAGAAGAACAACCTGGATTTCGAGATGATCGTGTTCGACAACGGGGTCCACACCATCCATACCTTCGGCAAGCCCTTGAATAAGTTCGGCAAGGAGGGGCTCCTGCAGGACGTCATCAAGCTTAGCGGAGGCTCTACCGCCATAGGCGCGGCCTTCAAGGCCGCGCTCGACAGCATCGTCAAGCAGCAGGCCACGCACCGCTTCATAGTCTTCGCCACGGACGAGGGCCAGAACACGGGCGAGAGCCCGGAGAAATACGTTCCCGAGGCCAAGAAGAAGAAGGTCGTAACCATGGCCCTGGTCATCGGCGGGGCCGCCGAGGGCTACAAGAAGATATTCGACTACGCCGTGCGCGTGGAGCACGCCCGGGACTTCGCCTCCACCCTGCTCGAGGTCCTCAAGGCCGCGGTCAAGGCCATTTTGGGGTCCCTGGCTTTGCTGCGCTGATGACCCAAGCCTGGCTGCTGGCCTTGCTGGCCGCCCTGCCCGTCGCCGCGGCCAGGATATCCATCCGGCCCATGGTTCCCACCGTACTTCCACGGCTGACCCCAGCGCCGGCCTTGGCGCCGCAAACGCTGCCGGCCGCGTCCATGCTGCCGCCGGCCGCGGTTCCCGTCTTGGCCGTGGAGAGGCTGGAGCAAGACTGGAATATCCAAGCCTTGCGCGAGGACGGGGCGAGGGACGGCGCCCTGGCCGCGGTCTTCGACAACGCGCGTACGCCCGGGGACGCGCCCGCCGTGGGGGCGGCCGCGAGCCGGGACGGCCCCGCGCCGTCCGGGCTGGGCGAAGCCGACGCCGATATTTGGTCCGCCATGGAGCGGCAGGTCGCCGATGATCTCTCGATAACCCTCAAGCCGGGCCTCTCCCAGGCCTGGGCCAAGGAGGCGTACGCTTGGCTGAGGGAGAATCCGGACGCTCCCTTGGAGGTCGCCCTGGCCCGGACGCTGGCAAAAGTCCAGTTTCTGGACCCCGAGACCGCCGAGAGGGCGGAGAATTCGCTCGCCGCGATCGCGAATTTCCTGCCGGGGGCGGACGTGCACCGCGTTATGCGGACCAGCCGTGGCCTCTGCGCCTTTTCCGACCAAGGGATATTCCTCTTGGAACGCGGCCGCTGGAAGCTCCTGTTTCCTGGGAATTTCAAGCTCAACACCACCTTCCCACCTTACGAGCGGGACGGCAAGCTCTTCGTGGTAGTGGCAAAACCGTTCGGCCTCGCCTTTGAGATAGCCGGGGATAATATCAGGGAACTCGGGAGCGCCTACCGGGAACCCCCGCCCGTTCGGTGGGGCCCCTACTGGGTGCGGCGTAGAAGAGTCAAGAACAACCTTAACGCCTACCAAACCAAAACGGTCGCTGTCGCGGGCAAGCGCTTCGTCGCAACCGATCAGGGGCTTTTCGAACTCCGCGGTCGAGTCCGCGTTCCGCTGCCGGTGTATGACATCGTGGACTTGGCCGCGGATGAGCGGGGGCTTGTCATTGCCACCGGATCGGGCGTGAAGATATTGAACTCCCACGAGCACCTTCCCCCGGACTGGCGGCGCACCCTTCTCAAGGAAGTCTCCGACCACGTCGAAGCGGTCCGGACCGATTCCGCGGCCGGCGAGACGGCCCGGGAGCGCCATGGCGTAAGCTCCGATGGGGACGTGCGCGATGGGGACGGCAAGCTTCTGTTTACGGGCCTGGGCCGCCTGTTGGGCGCCGCGCGGCGCGCCTTCGCCGACCAGGAAATCGAGCCGGTCTGGGGCGCCTTGGAAGGCTGGCTGGCGCAATTGCCGGGCCTGCAGATCAAGACCGGCCGGACCGGGCCTTGGCGGCGGGCGGCCGCGAGGATGCTGCGCGAGGATACTGCCCGGCCCCTGCCCGAGGTGGTGGCCGAGGCCGCGGCCAGGGCCTACGGCTTGACCGATGAGGCGCGCCGGCGGGTCGAGGCCGCCTTGGCCCAGGGCATCGTGCGGGGGGCCGTGCCGTTTCCTGTTCCCGACGGCAAGGTCGAGCGCCTCATGAGCTTCAAAGGCAGATTGTACGCGTTCACGGACCGAGGGCTCCACGTATTCGCTCGTGGGCGTTGGGAACTCGTATCAGCCGGAGTCTTTCTCCAGCGCGGCGTTTTCGAGCGGGCCGGCAAGCTCCTGGTCTGCGACGGCAAGCGGGTCTACGAGCTGGATGGGGCCGGCTTGACGCCCATTTTGGATAAAGCCTCGGGCTTTCACTATTTCCGGCTCAGCGACGGCGAGGAGTACCTGGCCGATCATGACGGCGGCCTTTTCCGCGGCGAGGCCGGCGGCTGGCGCCGCGTGAGCGCCCCGGGCGCGGTCGTGGCCATGGGCCAGACGGAGGGCGTGCTCTACGTCATGGCCCGGACCGAGTCCTGGCAAACGGCCGATCAGGCCAAGCTGTTCCGTCGGGAAGGTGATGCCTGGAAGCCTTTGCCCAATCTCGTGACCCACGGCGGACTCATCGTCGAGCACGAGGGCAAGGTCTACGCGCAAGACATCTGGACCGCGAACTTCAAGCAATTCCAGGGGCTGGGGGCCTCGGATATCATCGCCGGGGAAAACGTACGTTACCTTAGGAAGTCCGGGGATAGGCTTTACGCGATGACCGCGTCGAGCAAGCTTTTCGCCCTGGAGGGAGGGCGGTGGCGGCCGGCCTTCCCGGATGGATTGGAGGACGACTTCCTGGCGCCGGGCGGCGAGCTCTACGTCCGCAGGCCGCGGCTTTCCAACACCACGGAGGTCTGGCGCGGCGACGGGGCGGGCAGCGCGCGGATTTGGACCAAGCAGGAGATCGCGGGCGGCATGACCCGCTTCGGGAATTCCCTTGAGGACTTGATCGACCACGAGGGTCGGCGTTACGTTTTGACCGCCAAGGGCTTGCTGTTCGATGCGCGCAAGGACGGCTGGACCCCGGTCTTCCAAGAGGCGGGCTCGGCCGGCCTGGCGCCCGTTCCCGGGGGCATGGTCTTCGCGGGCCGGAAGGGGAAGGGGCTTTTCCAGGTCATATTCGCGCGGGACGAGCATCTGCGGGATTGGCGCGCCGGCGTGCTCGCGTCCCTGGAACGGGAGGTCCAGGGGCTGCAGCAGGCCCAGGCCGCGGGTCCGGCCGCGGCGCCCGTGGTCGAGAAGTCGGGAGACGTCCTGGCCGATGACGGCAAGTCCTTGTTCTCGGGCCTGGGCCGCTGGTTGGGCGGGGTCTTGGCCCGCTTCGCCGCGAAGCCCCAGGCGGCCGCGCCGTGGGACGGCTTGGCGCGGTGGGTGGCGAAAGCCCTGAATTCTGCGATCGAGCCCGGGACCATCGCGCGTTGGCCCGAGGCCGCGGCCGAGCTGCTGCGGCAGCAGCCGGACCTGCCCCTGGAAACGGCGCTGGCGCGCTCGTTGAGCCGCCTGAAGGGCTGGCCCCTGGAAAGCGAGAAGCGCGTTGCCGCCCTGCTCGAAGGCAGGCTCGTGCTGGGCAGCGCGCCGTCCGGTCCCATCCGGGGCATCTTCGCGGCGGGAGGGTTCTCCTATGCCCTGACCCCGCGCGGGGTGTTCGCGCTGGATGGGCGGGGGTGGTCCGCGGTCAAAAACTCGGTCAAGGCCGGGCGATTCGGGGGCTTCGTCGGGGCCTGCGGCGGCCGGGCCTATATCGAGGTCAAGAACGATCTTTATGAAATCGAGGGCAAGAACCTCAGGCTTTGCCTCCAGGGCCGGGGTTCGTCGAAGACCAGGCTTTACTTGTCGGGCGGCAAGGCCTTCCTTGTCTTCGACGCAGGCCTCTACGAGGCCGAGGGCCGTTCCTGGCGCCGGCTCGCCGCCGACGTGCCGGATAATTTGGACGGGAACGTCGAGTTCTTCGACGGCCGGCCGCACATGATCGGCCGGGCCGGCTATCCCGATCCCAAGGCCAAGCTGGCGCGTTTGGAGGGAGGCGCTTGGCGGCCGGTCGAGCCGCGGCTCGCGAATATCACGGCGATCATGGCGGCTGGCGGAATACTTTACGCGGAAGACGGGGATAATCGTCTTTTCGAACGGGAAGGACGGGGCGAATGGCGCGAGCCTTTCGCGGGCCGGGGCGGGATCAAGCCCTTCAAGCACGAGGGCCGCCTCCACGCCATCGTCGAGGACGGGTTGTGGCGCCGGGACGAGCGCGGCTGGCGCCGCGTCGCCGGCCCTTTCCACCTGGAAAGCTACGGCATGGCCAGCCGGGGCGATGAGCTGTTCCTGATCGGCCGGCGTCTGAAGCGCAGGACGGGCGCGAATCCGACCATGGTGGTGCGCCTCAAGAACGGGCGCTGGGACGTCCAGCGGGGCCTGGACGGCTTGGTCCTGGACGCCGCGGAATCGGCCGGCAAGCGCTGCGCCTTGACCACGCACGGCTTGTTTATCTCCGGGCCGGAGGAGAATGCTTGGAGCCGGCTGGCGCGGGGCGAGTTCTCGCCCAAGCTGGCGGTTTCGGTCCGCGGACTTTTTGCCGGATCCGATCGCGGCATGTTCGTGCTGAGCGCTCCGCCCGCGGGACTGGCGCCGGATTGGCGGGATCGGATGCTGCGCGAGCTGGGCACGGGCATAAGCGCGGGCCAGGCCGAGGCGGTGGAGGCCTCCTCCCCCGCCTCGAACCAGGACGGCGACATCCTGGGGCCGCATGGCGAGTCCTTGTTCTCGGGCCTCGGGCGCCTGTTGGGCGCGGTCCGGCGCGCCTTCGCGGCGCCGGCGCAGCCCGCGCCGCCGCCCTGGCCGGCCCTGGAGCGCTGGCTGGGAGCGGTCAAGGCGGCCTTCGCATCCAAGCCCGAGATTGCCGGCGTCTGGTCCGTCCTGGAGCGCCGGCTGGCCGGGGAACTGGGGCTGGAACCCGTCGCGGGACAGGCGCGAGCTTGGGCCGCCAAGACCCAGGACCTGCTCAGGAACGATTCTTCCCGATCCTTGGAGGGCGCCCTGGCCGAGGCCTTCGCCGCGGTTAATTCGCTGGCTCCCGACAGCCGGCGGGCGGTTCAAGGGCTTCTCGAGCGGGGAATAATGGCGTGGCCGGAATTGGCGGCGGAGCAGTTGCTCCGGTTCCAGGGCCGTTTGTACGCCGTCACGAAAGAGGGCAAGCTCTATGCGGCTGATAGA
>JAQUMZ010000073.1 GCA_028717865.1 Elusimicrobiota bacterium
GGTGCGCACGGACAGCCTGGGCAGCCCGACCGGAGAAGCCGTCGCATTCGACATTTTCATCCCCGTCATCCCGTCGCGCGACGGGCGGGACCGTTCCCGCAACCTGGTCCTGGCGGCGGAATTGGCTACGGGACGAGGGGTTGGAGGCTTGGAGTATTCCGGACTGAATCTGGGCGTGCCGGGCGTAACCGCGGCGACGCCCAACGCCGGCTCGGCCATCGACTCGGGCATAGCCGGGATAAACAGCGATGGCAACATCGAGCTTGTCCGCTACCGGGCCTTTCGCGGCCACGTCCAGTACACCATGCCCGGAGGGCGCTGGTCGCTGGCCTCGGGCTACGCCCAGGTGGAGGGCCGGAACCTCGACCGCTTCAGCGCGACGCCGGCCAAGGCGGCCGCAATCGCGCCCAAGATCCAATACGGCTTCGCCGCCGCGTTCTACGACCCGCAGCCCTGGCTGCGCCTGGCCGGCGAGCTCAGCCGGACCCGCGATACGTACAACGATCCGTCCAACCGCACGGCCGCCAACACGCGCGCCCAACTATCCGTGCTCTTCATCTTCTAGCCGCAAAGGAGGGAACCGTATGGCATTCAGCTTGCTGCCAAAGGAAGAAAGGTTTTTCGCGCTATTCGACGGCCTGGCGGCGCACGGCGTGGCGGCAGCCAAGACCTTCCACGAGTTGACCCGGCGCTGGAGCTGCGATTCGCCGTTGTTGGAGCGGCTGCACGAAATCGAGCAGGAGGCCGACATCACGACCCACGAAGTCAAGGACAGGCTCGATCGCAGCTTCATAACGCCTTACGACCGCGAGGACATCCACGCCCTGACCAGCAAGCTAGACGACGTGGTGGATATCATCCAGAGCGCCTCCAACCGCATGCGCCTTTATCGTCTCCCATCCTGCCGGCCCGAGATCGTCGCCTTGGCCGACATCCTTCACCAAGCCGCGCTGGCGGTGGCCCGTGCCGTGGCCTGCCTCTCCGACCCATCGCGCAAGCGCCGGCTGCTCGACCATTGCATAGAGATCAACCGCCTGGAGAACGAAGGCGACCAGGCGCTGGGCGCGGCGCTCGGCGCGGTCTTCGCCGACGTCCAGGACCCCATAGCGGTGATCAAGTGGGAAAGAATATGCGAAACGCTCGAGACCGCCATAGACAAGTGCGAGGATGTCGCGCACGTCCTAGAATCCATCCTCGTCAAGAACGGATGAGTCATGGAAACATCGCTGATTCTGCTCATCGCGCTGGCGCTGATCTTCGACTTCATCAACGGCTTCCACGACTCGGCCAATTCCATCGCCACCGTGGTTTCCACGCGCGTCCTCTCGCCCCGCCAAGCCGTGCTGTGGGCCGCCTTCTTCAACTTCGTCGCCTTCCTGCTCTTCAAGCTGCATGTCGCCAATACCATAGGAAAAGGAATAATCGATCCCCGCATCGTCGATACCAGGGTCATCGCGGCCACGCTGCTGGGAGCCTGCTCCTGGGACCTGCTGACGTGGTATTGGGGCCTGCCCACCAGCTCCTCGCACGCGCTGATCGGGGGCTTCATGGGCGCCGCGCTCGTGAAGGTCGGAAGCTCGGCCTTGATGTGGGCGGGCATCACCAAGACCGTGGTTTTCATGATCCTGGCGCCGTTTCTTGGCCTGCTGATGGGGTCCGCCTTTGGAATCGCGGTGGCCTGGTCGTTCCGGCGGGCGACTCCGCACAAGGTCGACACCCTATTCCGCCGGGGACAACTGCTCTCCGCCGCCCTCTACAGCCTGGGCCACGGCGGCAACGACGCCCAGAAGACGATGGGCATAATCGCCCTACTGCTATTTTCTTCGGGCCACTTGGGGCCGAACTTCTACGTGCCGACCTGGGTGGTTCTCTCCTGCCACGCCGCCATGGGCCTGGGCACCCTCTTCGGCGGCTGGCGCATCGTCAAGACCATGGGCCAGCGGGTGGCCAAGCTGCGTCCCGTGGACGGCTTTTGCGCCGAGACCGGAGGCGCCCTGACCCTCTACCTCGCCTCGGCCCTCGGCGTGCCGATCAGCACCACCCACACGATCACGGGCGCCATCATGGGCGTGGGCGCCTTGAAGCGGCTCAGCGCCGTGCGCTGGGGCGTCGGGGGAGACATCGTGGCCGCCTGGCTCCTGACGATCCCCGCCTGCGCCCTCATCGCGAGCCTGTCTTACTGGCTCCTGGGATTGCCGCGCTAGCCCCTCCGGCCGCAATCGCCCGCGTCTTGACGAGTCTTTGGAGCGATGTTACACTTAGTCCCGGAATGGCGGCGAAAAAATTGACCGAGCCGGAGCTGCGCGGCCTCGCCTCGCTCATCGACGAGGAGGACCGGGCCAGCCTCGAGCTCATCGAGGGCCGCGTAATGGAGGCCGGTCCCGCGATCCTGCCCTTCCTCGACGAGCTGCGCGCCAAGGCGGATCCCGTCCTCAGGGAGCGGGCCGAGGCCCTGGCCCGGCGGGTGCGCTTCGCGGACCTGCGCGCCTCCTTCGCGACCCTGACGGTCCGCGGCGAGGCCGACTTGGAGCGCGGCGCCTGGCTCATCGCCCGCTTCGGCTATCCCGATTTGAACTCGTCGTCCCATGCCGCCTGGCTCAACGAGCTGGCCGGAAGGATCAAGGCCGGGCTGGCGCCCGGAGCGGACACGCCGGCGGTCTTCGCGCGCCTCAACAGCCAGCTATTCGACGCCCTGGGCTTTTGCGGCAACGAGAAGCGCTATTACGACCCGGACAACTCCTATCTCAACCGGGTCATCGAGACCCGGCGCGGCATTCCGGTCAGCCTATCGGTGCTCTACATCCTGCTGGCCCGGCGCCTGGATTTGCCCGTGTTCGGCGTGGCGACCCCCGGGCATTTCCTGGTCGGCCTGCGCCTGGGCCAGACCGTTAATTTCCTCGACCCCTACAGCCGGGGGCGGATGATGAACCTGGCCGAGGTCCAGCGCATGCTCAGCCGCAACGGCTACGCCTTCCGGTCCGAATTCGTCGCCCCCGCGCCCGCGCGCGACATCCTCGCGCGCATGATGCGCAACCTGGTCTCCATATACCAGAAGGCCGGCCAGGCCGAGCGCACGGAGATGCTCTCCGGCCTCGTCGACATCCTGCTCAAGGGCAAGCCGGCGCCGGCTTGAAAAACATCCTCCCCGCAGCCTGGCGCCGCCCGGCCGCCGCCGCGGCCCTGGCGGCGCTGCTCGGCGCGCCCGCCCGCGCCGCCCGGCCGCTGACCCCGCAGGCGCCCGAGTTCCCGCCGCAAACGACGTGGATCAACGCCAAGCCGCTGACCCTGGCCCGCCTGCGCGGCCGCCGGGTGGTCCTCGCCGCGTTCCTTAATTCCGCCAACATCAACTCGATCCGCGCGCTGCGCGCGCTCTCGGCCTGGCACGAACGCTACCAGTTCGAGGGCCTGCTGGTCCTGGGCGTCCACACCCCCGAATACGACTGGCAGAAGGACCCGTTGTCGGTCCGGGCGGCGGTCAAGCGGCTGGGCGTGCGCTTCCCCGTCATGCTCGACAACGACCGGACCTGCTGGAAGGGGTTCAACAACGAGGGCTGGCCCGCCTTTTACTTGATCGACCGCAAGGGCCGGGTGATCTTCGACCGGCTCGGAGAAGGCGGCTACGCGGAATTCGAATCCGAGATCCGGACCGCCCTGGCCGATCTCGGCTACCGGCCGCCGGCGGCCGAGGCGGTCAAGGACCCTCCCGCCGCCGAATGCGGGGAGATGACCGCTACCGTCGGCCTCGGCCTGCGCCGCGACCGCACGATCAACCTGGAGCAGGCGCCCCCCTCCCGCCTGCTGCTCTCGGTGCGCGACGGCGAGACCGCGACCGCCGGCGCCTGGGACGGCGAACCGTATTCCCTCCGGCTCGCCCGGGACAACCCCGATTCGTCGGCTTTCCTGCGCCTGATCTATCGCGGCGCGCAGGCCTTCGCCGTGCTGGCCCCGCCGCCGGGCAAGGCCGCCTTTTACGTGCGCCAGGACGACATGTGGCTTCATCCCGGCAACGGCGGCGGCGACGTGCGATTCGACGACGACGGCCGCAGCTTCGTGTCCGCGGACGGGCCCCGCCTCTACCAGCTCGTCCGCAACTCCAGCGACGCCATGCACGAGCTGGTCCTCATCCCGAAACGGAAGGGCTCCGCGGTCTACGAGTTCTCGTTCGCGGACCGCTGCCTGAAGAACCGATGAAGGCGGCGGCGTCCCGGATCGCCGCCGTGGACTTCCGGCCCCTGGACCTGCCCATGCGCGAACCCTTCCCCATCGCGGGCGGCAGCCAGGACCGGGTGCGCAACGTCCTGGCGCGCGTGCGGCTGGCCGGCGGCGCGGCCGGTTTCGGAGAGGGCGCGCCCATGCCCGCCTACAACGGGGAAACCCAGGCGGAAGCCCTGGCCGCGCTGCGGGCCTGGCGGCCGCGCCTGCTGGGAAGCGACGCCGCCCGCTGGCGCCGCGTCCTGGAGGACCTGGAACGGCTCCAGCCCCGCTCGGGAGCCGCCGCCGCCGCCCTGGGCATGGCCGTGCTCGACGCCTGGACCCGCCACGCCGGCATCCCGCTGCGCGTCCTGTTCGGAGGCGCCCAAGACCGCGTCGGCACCGACGTCACCATCCCCCTGGTGCCGCCCGAGCGGGCGCGGCAAGCCGCCCGGCGCATCGCGCGAATGGGCGTGCGCACGATCAAGATCAAGGTCGGCCGCGACCTGGATCAAGACGAGGCGCGCGTGCGCGCGGCGGCGGGGGCCGCCGCCGGCTTGCGCCTCATGCTCGACGCCAACCAGGGCTACGAGCCGGAGCAGTCGCTGCGGCTGCTCCGGCGCCTGCGCCGCGCCGGGGTGGTCCCGGCGCTCTTCGAGCAGCCCGCCCGCGCGCGGGACCTCGCGGGCCTGGCCCGCGTGGCCCGGCTGGGCGGCGTGCCGGTCGCCGCCGACGAATCCGCGGACGGCCGCGCGGCGGTCCTGCGCCTGGCCCAGACGCGCGCCGTCCAGGTGGTCAACATCAAATTGACCAAGTACGGCATCCTGGAGGCCTGGGATATAGCGGCCATCGCCCGCGGCGCGGGGCTGGGGCTCATGATCGGCGGCAACGTGGAGTCGTCTCTGGCCATGGCGGCCGCCGCCCATTTCGCGGCCGGCCTGGGCGGCTTCGCTTTCGTGGATCTCGACACCCCGCTGTGGTTATCCCGCGATCCCATGCGCGGAACGCTCCTGGGCCGCGGCGGGATATACCGGCTGGACTCGGTGCGCTCCGGGATAGGCGTGCGGCCCAGGGTTTTCTAGAGCCGGCCCAGCGCGAACGCGAAGGCAAGCAGGGCCAGCACCGCCGCGGCGCAGGCGAAGAGCCGCCAATGCCGGCCCCGGGCGAAGACCGCGGCGAGAGACAGCGCGCGGGCGAACGGCGTGGCCAGCAGCAGCGCCACCCCCAGCAGGGCGAGGCCGGAACCGTCGCGGCCGGCCGCGTCCAGCGCCACCCCCGCCGCCATCACGGCCGCGCTGGCGCGCAGGCCCCAGCGCAGCGCGAGGCCCGCCGCCCGGTTCTCCCCGAAGCGATCGCGCTCAGCCGGCAAGCAGCCTCCGCAGCAGGGCCGCGGCGATGACGACCGTGACCACGGCGAAAACCCGCCGCAGCGCGGCCTCTCTCAAGCGCCGCACCAGCCAAACGCCGGCCGGCGAGCCGGCCAGCACGCCCAAGGACATCGCGGCCGCCGCGAGCGCGGGGACGTACCCGGCCTGGAAATAAACCGCCGCGCTGGCGGCGGCGGTGACGCCGATCATGAAATTGCTCGTGGCCACCGCCGCCTTCATGGGCACCCCGCAGAACATATGCAGGGCCGGCACCTTGACGATCCCGCCTCCCACTCCCAGCAAGGCCGACATCAGGCCCGCGCCGAAGGAGGCGCCCAGGGCCGCCGGCACCCGGCGCACGGAATAGCGGACGATCCCGCCCGCGGCGCCGTCGTGGTATTCACCGTCCAGCAGCCCGCCGCCGCCGGCCGGCGGCTCGGCGCAATTGCCGCGCGGGCGCCGCCAGAGTCCCGCCCCGACGGCGAGCAGAAGCCCCGCGAAAAGACCGAGCAGGACCGTCTCGGAGAGCTGATGGGCCAGCAGGGCCCCGCAGATCGCGCCCAGGACCGTGGCCGGCTCCAGGATCATGCCCAGCCGCACGTTGGCCAGCCCGGTCGCGGCGTTGCGGCCGCCCCCGGCGCTCGAGGTGGCGATGACGGCGACCAACCCGGTCGCCACGGCCGCGTGGGCCGGCACGTTGAAAACCAGGACCAGGGCCGGAACGATGAATATCCCGCCGCCCAGCCCCAGCAGATTGCCCACCAGACCGGCGGCCGCCCCGGTCGCCAACAACCCGGCCAAGCGCAATAAGGTCATTCCCGCCGCTCATCATATCAAACCCGGTGTCAGGCTTTCCCGAAATTTCCCTCCCGGCTCCCGGCGCGCGAAAATATGAGAATTCCGTTAAAAAATGATATCTTTCTTAAGTAAGAACGGCTTCCGAGTCCGTTTTTAAGGAGACCCTGATGAAAGTCCGCGCCTGGCTGCTGCCGCTGACCCTGCTCGCCGGAACGACCCTGCACGGCGCCGAACTCTCGCGCGACGAGCTCAAAAAAGCCCTCCAAGCCAATCCCGATCTCGTGCTCGACGTCCTGCGCCAGAACAAGAAGGCGTTCTTCGAGGTCGTGACCCAAGCCGCCCAGGAAGAGCAGACCCGCCGGCAAAAGGAGCAGGAGGAGGCGCAGACCAAGGAGCTCGACGAACGCATCAAGAACCCGTTCAAGCCCGCCGTCACGAACAAAAGCCTCGTGCGCGGCAACCGCAAGGCCAAGCTGACCTTGGTCGAGTATTCCGATTTCCAATGTCCCTACTGCTCCCGCGGCTACGAGACGGTGGAGGCCTTGCGCAAGAAATACGGCGACAAGCTGCGCGTGGTCTTCAAGAACAAGCCCTTGCCCTTCCACCCCCAGGCCATGCCGGCCGCCCAATGGCTCGTGGCCGCCTCCCTGCAGTCCCAGGAGAAGGCCTGGGCCTTCCACGACCAGCTCTTCCAGAACCAGGCCAAGCTCGGGGACGCCT
The DNA here is from genome assembly GCA_028717865.1 of Elusimicrobiota bacterium. Taxonomy (GTDB): domain Bacteria; phylum Elusimicrobiota; class Elusimicrobia; order UBA1565; family UBA9628; genus UBA9628. The sequence continues at coordinate 7,077 of JAQUMZ010000073.1, forward strand.
TCTTCAAGGAAGCCGCCAAGTCGGCGGGGCTCGACGTCGCCAAGCTCGAGAAGGACGCGCAAAGCCAGGCGGTCAAGGACGCCATCGAGGCCGATATCAAGGAGGCCACCGACTTCGGCTTCGAGGGCACCCCGGGCTTCCTGATCAACGGTGTCCCCGTGCGCGGCGCCTATCCCATCGAGCACTTCGATATGATCATCCAGAAGCTGGAGGCCGCCGGAAAATAGTGCCGGAGCTTCCGGAAGTCGAAACCGTCCGCCGCGCCTTGAACCGGCGCGTCCGGGGCCGGGTCATCTCCTCCTACGAAGTCGGGCGCCCGGCGTTCAACCGGCCCATCCCCGCCCGTGCCCTGCGCCGCCTGAAAGGGTCGCGCATACTGGCGGTGGACCGCAGGGGCAAATACCTGCTCCTGCGCCTGTCGCGGGGCTGGGACCTGGTCTGCCATCTGGGCATGAGCGGCAGCGTGTCCTTCGGCTCGGACGACGGCCACGTCCGCTTCCGCTTCACGGCCGGCGGCATGACGGTGAAGATCCACGACCCGCGCCGGTTCGGCCGGGTCACGGACGCCCTGCCCCCCCTCGGGCCCGAGCCCTTGGCCCAGGATTTCGACGCCGCGGTCCTGGCGCGCGTATTGCGCGGCCGCCGCGCCCCGGTCAAGTCGGTGCTGCTGGACCAGGCCGCGCTCGCCGGCATCGGCAACATATACGCCACCGAGGCGCTCTACGCCGCCCGCATCGCTCCCGCGCGGCCCGCGGACGAGGTGACGGAACTCGAGACGCGCCGCTTGTGCGCCGCGATCAAACGAATACTGAAGCGCGCCATCCGCCTGGGCGGCACCACGCTTTCGGACGAGGCCTTCCGGGATCCGGACGGCCGGCCGGGCCGCTTCCAACTGGCGACCGCGGTCTACGGCCGCCGCCGCTGCCCCCGCGGCCATCTCTTGGCCGCGACCCGGCGGCCCATCGCCGGACGCACCAGCCTATACTGCCCGGCCTGTCAGAGCTGAAGGGCCCCCGCCTCGGCGCGACCGGCCACGAAACGGCGCATCCACACGGTCGCAGGAACGGTCAAGGCCAGCAGCCCCAAGCCCAGCGCCGCGCGCGCGGCCCAGCCCAGGCCGCCGAGCGCGCCATCGCGGCTGAAGATATGCAGCGGCGGGAACTGCCAGGGGCTCCAGATCGCCTCCGCCTGCTCGCCCAGAGTGAGCTTGGCTCCCGGCCAGTTGAAATACGCGCCCAGGGCGTGCACGAGCACGCAGACCGAGAAGCAAACGGCCCAGGCCCAGGACAGCGACCGGGAGCCGCGCACGGAATCCTCGATCTCGCCGCAGAAGAAGGCCAGGACCAGGCACGACACGGAGAAGTAGCGGTTGCCGAAGCTGTTGCCTCCGGTCCAGCTGTCGCGCAAGCCGTAGAATATCCATAACGCGGCGCAAGCCGCGGCCAGGTACGGCGCCCAGCGCCGTCCCGGGTCCCGCGCGGCCCGAAAGATCCCCCACAACGCGAAGCCGGCCGCCGGAAAAAAGAACGCCAGCCCGCGGCCCGGGCTGGCCAGCATGCCGGCCAGGGCCCGTGCGTCGAGCGGGACGAACATCGTCCGCTGCGTCTCGAAATAAGGCGGGCGCAGCGTGCCGGTGGCGTAAAGCCAATACGCCAGGTTCAGGGCGATGGGCGCCGCCGCCGCGGCCAGGAAGCGCGCCAAGCCCTCCCGGCGATGGAACAGGAAATAGGCCGCCCCCGCGGCCAGGAAGAGCGCGCTGTCCTCGCGCGAGACCGTCGCCAGCCCCAGCCCCAGCCCCGCCGCGGCGGGCCCCCACGCGGCGGCCGACGATATTCCCAGCAGCGCGAGCGCCACGCCCAGTTGGGCGGGGCCGTGGCTGTAGAGGGCCTGGCTGCTGACGCTGAAGGCGTAGCTGCCCAAGCCGTAGAGCAGGGCGACGGCGGCCGCCCAACGCGCGGAGCAGCGCTCGCGCAGGGCCCGGTAGAGGATCGCGACCGAAAGCGCCGTGATCGCGGCGCCACCGATCTTGGCGAGGTTGTGCAGGAAGTCATCCGTGGGCGCGGCTCCGGACCAAACCGGGATGAGATAGAGCGGGGACGCCAGCAGGCCGGGGACGACGGGATAGCTCGATATCCAATGCCCGTCGATCAGGCGCACCAGGTCGCGCATGTTGGGCCGGGCGGCCCAGTCGGGGAAGGGATCGAAGGTCAGGGTGCCGTGCCCGAGCAAGGAGTAGGGCAGCAGGCTGTTGGGGATGTCGTCGCCGCCGTGCCAGCGGAAGGTGGACAGATACGCGGTCAGGCACAGCAGGAAGAGCGCCCGGCCCGGGCGGCGCTCCAGCCAATTCTCGCCTTCCCGCCGGCGCAGCCGCAGCAAAGCCGCGGCGCAGGGCAAAAACAGCGCGGTCCACGGCGATATCCAGCCGCACCCCATTCCCGTGAGGCTGAACAGGAAGACGGCCGCCAACGCCCAGACCAGCATTTTCAAGGCTACATTATGGAACATCCGCCGCATCAACGGGAAGGGCACGAATCGCCTCGCGTAAAATGTTACCGAACGAGCCGCGGCTTAAGCGGCTTTTTTGGAGGTTTTTACGATGGGTCCGCCGGCGAGGAGATAGTACGTGAGGGACTTGCAGACAAGGTACGACAGGGAGGAGGGACGCAAAGCCAAAAGCATGTTTC
>JAQUMZ010000074.1 GCA_028717865.1 Elusimicrobiota bacterium
GGGAGCATTGGCTTTTCCCGAAAGCCGTCGAGCTCTTCTGCGACGGCCGCCTCCAGGTGCGGGCGGGACGGGTGAGCGTGCGGCCCGCGGCGCTGGCGGATTTGCCGCGCGTCCGGCGCGCCCTGCTCTCCGTGTCGGACAAGACCGGGCTCGCGGAACTGGCGCGCTGCCTGCAGGGCCTGGGCGTGGAGCTGGTCTCCACCGCCGGGACGGCCCGCCTGCTGTCCGAAGCGGGCTTGAGCGTCCGGCCCCTGGAAACCCTCACGGGCTTCCCGGAGATTCTCTCGGGACGGGTCAAGACCCTGCATCCCCGCGTGCACGGCGGCATTCTCATGCGCCGCCACGACCCGCTCCATGTCCGCGAAGCGGGGGCCCTGGGCATAGAGCCCATCGACATGGTCGTGGTCAATCTCTACCCCTTCGCCCAAACCGCGGCCCGGGCGCGCTCCGCCTTCGACCCGGAGGTCATAGAGCAGATCGACATCGGAGGCGTGGCCCTCATACGCGCCGCGGCCAAGAACTTCGAGGACGCGGCCGTGGCGACCTCGCCGGCGGATTATCCCGGCCTGATCCGCGAGTTGGAGCAATCCCAGGGACGCTTGTCGCTCGAGACCCGCCGCCGCCTGGCCCGGGAGGCCTTCCGCCACACCTCGGAATACGACGCGATGATAACCTCCGCCTGGTCGAAAACGGGGACGGAAGCGAAATTCCCGGGCGCCTTGCGGCTGAGCCTGCGCAAGGTCCAGGATCTGCGCTACGGCGAGAATCCCCACCAGAAGGCGGCGCTCTACTGCGGCGGCGCCGAAACGTCGTTCGAGCAGCTGCACGGCAAGGAGCTTTCCTACAACAACCTGCTCGACGCCGCGGGGACCTGGGACGCGGTGAGCGAGTTCTCCGAGCCGGCGGTCGTGATCTTCAAGCACGTGACCCCCTGCGGAGCGGCGCTCGGCGCCTCCCCGAGGGCGGCCCTCGACCGGGCCTGGGCTTGCGACCCCTTGTCGGCTTTCGGCGGGGTCCTGGCCTTCAACCGGCGGGTGGACGCGGACGTCGCGGAAGTGCTGTCCCAGCGCTTCGTGGAGGTGATCACGGCCCCCGATTTCTCGCCCGAGGCGCTGGCGCTCTTCAAGAAGAAGCCCAACCTGCGGCTGCTGCGCCGCGCGCAGCCCCCGGCGCCGGACATCCAACTGCGCTCCTTGGGGCGAGAGGTGCTGGCCACGGAGCCCGACCGGGAGCTTTTCGCCGGCGAGCCCCGCGTCGTCACGCAGCGGGCGCCCAGCCCGGCCGAGGATTCGGCCCTGCGCTTCGCCTGGGCCGTGTGCAAGCACGTGCGGTCCAACGCGATCGTGCTGGCCGGGCCGTCGGCGACGGTGGGCATCGGCGCGGGCCAGATGTCGCGGGTGGACTCGGTGCACATCGCGGGCGTCAAGTACAAGCTCTTCCAGCGCGAGCACGGCAAGCCCGAGGTCCTGGTGATGGCCTCGGACGCGTTCTTCCCCTTCCCCGACGCGGTGGAGGCGGCCGCGGCGGCGGGAGTCTCCGCCGTGATCGCCCCGGGCGGCTCCATCAAGGACCCCGAGGTCATCAAGGCGGCGGATTCCCTGAACCTGGCCATGCTGTTCACGGGCATGCGCCACTTCAAGCACTGAATGCCTAACGTCCGCGTCGCTTTGGGCCTGACCCTCCTGGCGGGCATGGCCACCGGCATCGGCAGCGTCATAGCCTTCGCCGCGAAGAGGACGAATTACCGCTTCCTCTCGGTCGCCACGGGCTTCTCCGCCGGCGTAATGCTTTACGTCTCATTCCGAGAGATCCTCGTGGAGAGCGGCGCGGCCATGAGCGCCGGCTGCGGCGCCTACTGGGGGCCGTGGGCCAACGCCGCGGCGTTCTTCGGGGGCATGCTGCTCATAGGACTCGTGGACGGACTGATTCCGGCCGCCGAGAACCCCCATGAGACCCATTCGGAACGGGAGACCGCGCCGCTGCACGACCCGAAAGCATCCTTGCCTAAATTCGCCGCGGAATACGCGCACGAACACGGCATCCAGCGCGGCAAGCTCATGCGCATGGGCCTGTTCACGGCCCTGGCCATCGCCATTCACAACTTCCCCGAGGGGTTGGCGACTTTCCTGGCCGCCCTGGAGAGGCCCGCCGTCGGCCTGGCCGTGGCGGTCGCGATCGCCCTGCACAATATCCCGGAGGGGATCAGCGTTTCGGTGCCAATATTCTACGCCACCGGAAACCGCAAAAAAGCGTTCGCGTATTCACTGCTCAGCGGCTTGGCCGAACCCGTGGGCGCGGCGCTGGCGTATGCGCTGATGCGGCTGTTTATCGGCGGCAGGACGGAGCTGCTCCCCCCCCAGCTCATGGGCCTGGCCCTCGGCGGCGTGGCCGGCGTCATGGTCTACATCAGCCTCGACGAACTGCTGCCCACGAGCCGGGCCTACGGGAAAGGCCACGACAGCCTCCTGGGCCTGACGGCGGGAATGCTCTGCATGGCCGTAAGCCTTTTGTTGATGAAATGAATCCCGCCGGCCCGAGTTTCTGAAGTTATTGAAAGCGTGGCACTGAATTTCCTCTAATCAAGGTCCATATGAGCTTTATTCTGCTTTGCGCGATCGTGGTCGTGGTGCCGTTGGCGTTCTATTACATCCGCCAATACAAGATCAGCACGCCGTCCTTGCAGTGGCCGGCCCTGGCCCGGGTGCTGGCCATGAACTACGCGCCCGATCCGCCGCGCATCACGGGCCAGCGCAACGGCCGCGCCCTCTGCGTGGAGGCGGACGGAACCGGCGCGCGCGTGTCCATGGCCCTGGGCCGGCCCTCGCGCCTGCGGGTGGAGATCGGCCCCCGGGAAGAGGTCACCCGCAGATCCGGGATGCTCGTGCCCGACCCCGTACCCACGGGCGATACGGCTTTCGAGGAGCGCTTCCTGGCCCGCTGCAACGACAAGGCCGCGGGGCTCAAGCTCCTCGACCCGGTCCTGCGCCAGCGCCTGCTGGCCCAGCCTTTCGTGGAAATACTCGGCCAGGGCGACAACGTGCGCTGGCTGCTGCCCTGGGTCAAGGAGCCGGACCCGATCGAGGAGACGGCGGAAATCCTGACCGCCATAGCCGAGGAGATGGAGCGCTTCCCCGCGTAGGCCCTTGGACCCAGGCGATCCTGGGCCCTAAGACACAAGCCCTGCCCGCGCGGCCGTAATATACTATCGATATGAAGGTTCGCGCGATCCTGGCGGCGGCGGTTTTCCTGGGGTGGGGCGCCGACCCGGCCGCAGGCCTCGCCGTGGAGCCCCAACAGACCGACGAACTCCATGAGGAGGTCACGGAACTCAAGGACGCCGTGACCGGCAGCGCCACGGACTCGGACGTCCACGAGCTGGCCCAAAACCTGTTCGGCCGCGTGCCGGGAACGCAAATCGTGGTGGCCCCCAACCTGCGCGGCTGGGACTTTCCCCGCGGCATCAAGGGCCAGCGGGCCAGCGTGGATCAGCTGCTCAAGAGCGCGGACAATCGCCTGGCCTTCTACAACGGGGACATCCCCAAGCCGCTGGAACAGGCCATGAATTACGCCCGGGGCATGAAGCGCGACGGCAAGGTTAATTTCGACCCGTCATTGAAAGACAACCAGATGGGAGCATACATATATTTGGTCCAACAAAAGCTTCAATTAGGCAGGATCGCGCTTAACCGGGCGATCTCCTATCTCGCCGCCAAGATCGGCGAGGGATTGGCCTTCTCCACATTTATCCATGAAGCCGCCCACGCCGATAATCGCGCGAACCTAAGCGTAGAGAGAACCATCGAAACAGAAATCCCGGCCTTCAGGACCCAACGGCAATGGCTGGGCATTGAGGACCCCTACGCCGAGAAGGTCTGCTATCTGCGCCAAGTCATGATCAACGAACAGCGCGAGCGCCCCAACCCGGATACCGCCATGGCCCTGACCTACTTGAACCACCTGGCCGAGGTGGAGGACGCCGACAACGACCAGAAAATCCGCCGGATGGTGGAGAAGCTGGGCTACCGCGACGGCCAGTCTTCCCGCTACGGCTCGGAAGTCAGCCCCTGACGGCGCCAGCAGCCCCCCCCGGGCGGGTGGCGCCGGACAAGGCTCCCGGCGGGCGCGCAGCGCAGCGAGCACCCGACGGGATGTCCGGCGACAGGACCCGTCGCGGAGTCAACTCCCGGTCAGGACGCGCCTGAGCGCGAAAGGATCTTCCCCCCCCGCCTCGCCGCGCACGCGCTTGGACAGGGCCAGGTAGGTCTTCTTGAAATCGCGGCAGGCTTTCACGTTGCCGGGTATGGGCGCGGTCCGGGTCTGCTCGTCGAACTCCACGAAGCGCCCCACGAAGCCGGGCAAATCGCCCGCGGCGTCGGCCTTGTTGTCCACCCAGGCCGCGTGCACGGCGGCGCCCAGGGCCGCGCCTTCACCCTTGACCGCGACGACCTCGGCCTCGAAAACGTCGGCGATGGTCCGGCGCCAGGCCCGCGACTTGGCCAGCCCGCCGGTCAGGTGCATGCGCTCGGCCCGGATCGGCAGCTTGAGGTAGCCCTCGTAGAGGTTCATTACGTGGCCTTCCAGCACGGCCCGGCAAAGCCGCTCCGGGGTGAAGTCGCCCGGGCCGAAGCCCAGGGTCACGGGCGCGGCCAGGGGCAGGTTCGGCGTGCGCTCGCCCTGGAACCAGGGCAGCAGGAGCGCCCCGCCGTTGCCGGGCGCGGATTTCTCGACCAGCGCGCAGAAGCCGTCGTGAGTCAGCCCCAGGCTCCGCAGAATATCGTTGTAGCCGTTGGCCAGGTTGGAAACGCACAGCAGGGCCAGGTAATGGCCGGTGGAATCGCAGAACGAGGCGATGTCGCCGTCCGGGCTTGCGTAGGGCTTCTCCGAGAAGGTATAGGCCGTGCCGCTGGTGCCCAGGCTGACCGTGACCACGCCCTCGCGCACGTTGGCGGTGCCGAGCGCGCCGTACATGTTGTCCCCGCAGCCGGCGTCGACGCGGCAATCCTCGGCGAAGCCGTAGCGGCGGCAAAGCTCCGGCGCCAAGACTCCGATGAACTCATCCGCGGGCTTGACCGGAGGCAGCTTCTCGATGAGGTCCGGGCCCACGGCCGCGCAGACGTTTGCGGCCCAATCCTTGGCGACCGGGTTCCAAAGCGCCATGCCCGAGACGTCGCCCGGCTCCATGACGCGCACCCCGCCGGTCAAATACCAGTTGACGTAGTTGTGGACCAAAAACAGCGTGGCCGTCCGGCGCCAGGCCTCGGGCTCGTGCTTGCGGAAATGCAGGATCTTGCCCGCGGTGTAGCCCGGCCGCTGCGTGTTGAGCACGGCGGAGAGCATCGCCGCCTCGCCGCCCACGGCCGCGGTCAGCTCCGCGCACTCGGCCGCGGTGCTGACGTCGTTCCAGAGCTTGCCGCGGCGGCGGGCCAGCTCGCCGGAGCCGTCCAGGCAGACCAGGCCGTGCTGCTGGCCGGAAACCGACACGGCCCGCACGCGCGCCGGGTCGCAGCCGGATTCCTTGAGCCGGTCGAAGAGCAGGCGCACGGCATCGAGCCACATCCCGGGCTCGGACTCCGAGACGCCCTCGGCCAATCCCACGCAGGCCCCGTTGCGGGTGCCGTACTGGGGCAGGTCCCGGTCGTAGTCCGCCGCCGCGGTGAAAACCGCCCGGCCCAGGGCGTAGTCGAGCAGGACGAGCTTGGCCCCCTGGGTGGATACGTCCAAGCCGAGATAATACTTATCCGAGGCCATGGCGGAACGGATCGCTCACCAATGGTCCACGAGTATGCGCTCGAGCCGGCCCCGGTTGCGCTCCGGATGCAGGTGGCACTCCATGATGTCCTCGTGGGGGAGCTTGCGGACCTTCTCGCGCAGCCGCTCCAGGGCCCGCATGTTGATCTCGACGCAGGTCCGCACCGGGATGTTCTCGGGCAGGATGTCGATGCCGAAGTAGCCGTCGTAGCCCATGCCCCAAAGGGCGTAGAGCAGGGCCTCGGCCTCGTACGGATTGACCACGCCGATGTCGTTGTCCTGATCGTAGTTGCCGTCGGGCTGGGAGTTCCAGTGCGTGTGGGCCAGGCGTCCCTCCAGTCCGCAGAGGCTGTAGGCGGCGGGCAGGATCTCGAAGCCCATCTTGACGTGGCCCACCTCGGGGTTCATGCCCACCAGCACCTTGCCGGAGCGCAGAATCTTGAGGTTCTCGGAGTTCTTGAGCTTGGCCTCGATGCGGCGGGCGGCCAGCAGGCCCTCGGCGGTGTTGCGGTAGATGTTGTTGGGGGCCGGTTCGTAGGGCTTGGGCTCGATGGCGCCCATGACGCCGGGAACCTCGTCCATGGCCTCGGCCAGGGTCGTCTCGAAGAGCTCCCACATGTGCATGAACGGTTTGCCGTGCATGTAGCGGTAGCCGTCGATCCCCGGCCAGGAAATGGCGCAGACCGCGCCCAGTTCCTTGACCAGGCGCAAGCCTTCGACCGCGATCTCCTTGGCCCGGCGCCGCGAGGCCGGCTCCGGATTGGAGAGGGAACCGAACTCGAAAACCTTCTCGTAGAAATGGGAGAAGGGCACGGCGGCCACGGCGATGCCCGCTTCCTTTTGCAGGCGCTTGTAGAGATGGGCGTTGTCGAAATTGATCTCCTTGGGATAATGGGCCTCGATGCCCGTCACGCCCAGCTTGGCCATGCCCGCCGCCATCTCCAGGCGCGCCTCGATGCTCGCCTCGGGCACGTAGCGGTCGTGGAAGCGCCCGCCCCCGGGGGTGAAATACCAGATCCCGACCGAGGTCTTGAACCGGTAATCCTTCTTGAGATTCTTGAGTATGACCTTGGGGTCCGTCGCGCGCTTCTGATAGCGCAGATCCGGCAGGACGTAGCTCATATCGGGCCTCCCGTTCTAGACTAGGGGACTGCGGCGCCCATTATAACAAAAGACCTTGGGGCGAACTGTTATAATCCGTAATCCGGAGGCCGCCATGCGAATCGCTTTAAAATCCGTCCTCGTCGTCCTGCTCGCCGCGAGCTCGGCGGGCGCCCGGGAAAACCTGAACGGCCATCGGCTGATCCTGGACGCGCAAGGCGATATCCTGCCCTGGGTCCGCCCCCGGGATAGAGCCTTCGACCGGGTCATGCGCCTGGCCTGGGACTTCCTGCTGCGCTCGGTGCCGGTGGAGGCCAACGGCCTCAAGAGCTACTACGCCTACTGCTGCCTCGATCCCAAGAGCCTGCAGGGCATCTCCTGGCCCCACAATCCGGCGGGCCTCTACGCCATGCTGGCCGACTCCGCCGAGGCCTATCACGCCTACTCCGGCGACCGCTCCGTAGTCGAGCTCGCGGGCTCGCTGCTCGACTACCAGCTCGCCCACGGCACCACGCCGGCCGGCTGGGACTGGGAAAAAGTCCCCTACGCCAGCTCCAACCACGGCGCCAAGGAATACCGCGGCGCGCACGACTTCCTATATGACGCCAAACTGCCGGGACGCGGGGACGGCTACGGCGTGGTCGAGCCCGACAAGATCGGCGAGCTCGGGGCGGGCTATCTCAAATTCTACGAGATGACGGGCGAGGCGCGCTACCGCGAAGCCGCGATCGCCTGCGCCGACGCCCTGGCCCGGCATGCCCGCGCCGGCGACGAAACGCACTCGCCCTGGCCCTTCCGGGTCTACGCCGAGGACGGCGCGGTCCGCGAGGAATATACCGCCAACGTCCTGGGCCCCGTGCGCCTCTTCGACGGCATGATCCGCCTGCGCCTTGGCGACACGGCCGCCTACCGGAAGGCGCGCGAGGCGGCCTGGGCCTGGCTCATGGCCTACCCGATGCGCGACAACCTCTGGGCGACCTACTTCGAGGACGTGTCCATGTACTCCAGGCCGGAAAACTTCAACCAATACATACCCCTGGAGACCGCGCGCTATATCCTCCTGCATCCCGAGAACGACCCCGATTGGAAGCAGACCGTGCCGGCCCTGCTGGGCTGGGTGGAGAAGACCTTCGTGGTGGATACGGGCACCGAGGCCGCCAAGCAGTGGGGCGCCGACGCGGTCTCCGAGCAGTTCCACTACATGTATAAGATGGCCAGCCACACCGCGCGCTACGCCTCGGTTTGGGCGCTCTGGCACGAGAAGACCGGGGACAAGGCCGCGTTGGAGAAGGCCTTCCGCTCCTTCGCCTGGGCCACCTACATGTGCCGCGACAACGGAGTGGTGAACCTCGGCCCCGTGGAGCAGAGCGTATGGTTCACCGACGGCTACGGCGACTACATACGCCACTTCCTGGCGGGCATGGGTTCGGTCCCGGCCTGGGCGCCAGCGGACGAAGACCATTTGCTGCGCTCGAGCTCGGTCATACGTTCCGTGTCGTACGGAAAGGGCGAACTCGGCTATGAAGCCGCCGGGGCTTCCGGAGACGAAGTAATGCGTCTTAGCTTCGCGCCCAAGAAGGTGACGGTGGACGGCAAGATCCTGTCCCGCCGCAAGGACCTCGCGGCTCCCGGATGGACTTTCGACAAGCCTGCGGGCGTGCTCAGGATTCGACGCGAGAACGGCCGCGCCGTGCGCATCGCGGCCATATAGGCCGATTGTCCGGCCGTTTTTTGCCCGATAGTCCCATTACCGGCAACCCGGGACCATGATATCATGGCGCGGTTGCGAAACATTCCGGAGGTTTTGATATGAAGAGAACTCTTCTTGCGTACGCGCTCTCTCTTGCGTTTCCCGTCCTGTTGTCGGCCCAAACGACCATGCAGCAGTTGACCAGCCAGGCGAAGGTAGCGGGCATCAACATAGACTCCATGGTCTTGGCCAAGAACGCGGAAGGAAAACCCGCATCCGGGACCACCAAGGTTCTCGTGTATACAAGCCAGACCATGGCTCCCGCCGAAGTCAAGCCGACGCTGGATATGGCCCGGGCCGCCTTCGCGAGGTCCGGAGTCACGGTCCTTTCCTCCCAGGCGCGCACTTACGCCTTCAGCGTCAACTTCGAGGCCGCCTTCGACGTGTTCAATGAGAAGGAATTTCTCTACGCGTGTCCCGGCTGGGACCGCAACCGCTACAACATCAAATCGGCCATGAACGATATGGTTGCCGGATACAAGAACCAAGGGTACGACACCGCCTACGGGGTGATCGTAGAAGGCACCAACAACCAAGGAGAGCTGTTCTATTCCTACAAAATATATTGGATCAAGGCCCGGGAGCGGCAGGTATTTCCGGTGTTCGGCTTGGAGGAGATTTTCTCCGACAAGTCCGCCGCGGTCGCGGAAGCCAAGGCCGCGGAAATCCGGAGGATACTGCGCAAGAAGCAGACCACCGCGCTTGAGGTTTATGTAAAGGCTGATACCTGGTCCAATGATTACGAGGTATACGTCTCGTTCCTAAAGGTCGGAAACGCGAAATTTCACGAGTACGAATACAGCGATCCGTTCCGGTCCGATACGGAAAGGGACGTTGCCTTCAAGGCCAGGATAGCCCAACTCGAGAGCCGCGGCGCGGGCATTTACTACAAGAACGTTTATAAGAACGGCTACGGCGGTTACGAGTACGTGATTTACTACATCCCCTGAAGCCGCGACCGCGTGCGTCCTCCGCTGACCCGAGGCGGCCGGCGTCACGCGCCGGCCGCCTCCTGATTTTATGGGGGCCGGCGCGCAAATGTGGCATAATGGCCGCCGGAGGGACCGATCATGCAACTGAGCTTCCTGGACTGGGCCGTA
>JAQUMZ010000075.1 GCA_028717865.1 Elusimicrobiota bacterium
ACGCGCCCGCGGTATGGCGCCAGGTTTCCCGGATCGGATGGGGCTTTCTCGTCATCATCCCCATGCAGCTCTGCGACCAGGTCCTCAATGCCGCGGGCTGGCGCTTCGCCTTCGGCGCGCGCGACGCGGCGCGCGTGGGGTTCTGGGACTTGGTGCGCGCGCGCGTGGCCGGGGACGGGGTCAATTATCTCACTCCCAGCGGGACCATAGCGGGCGAGATCATACGTCCGGGCATGCTGCCCGCGGACCTGCCCGCGCAAACGCGCAACTCCAGCGTGGTCGTGGCCAAGGTCGCCCAAAGCCTCGGCCAGGCGCTCTTCGCCCTGGTGGGGCTGCTCGTGCTCATCCCCCTGCGCCTGGGCTTCCTGAGTGGACGGCAGGTCTGGGGCGGACTGCTGGGCTCGCTGCTCGTGCTCGCCGCCGTCTGCGGGGGCCTGCTGGCGCTGACCGCGCGGCGCCCGGACGGAACCTACGCCTGGCGCCTGCCGTCGTCCCTGGAAGGCATGCGCGGGCAGATGGCCGAGTATCTGCGCGCCCAGCCGGGGCGATTCGCGGCCTCGACGCTCTTCTTCTGGCTCGGCTTCGCCTGGGGCGCCGTCGAGGTCATGGTGATCTGCCGCTGCCTCGGGCTGCGCGTGGACGTCGTCACCGCGTTCTCCATCGAGGTCCTCTCCGTGGCGGTGGATTCGCTGTTCTTCATGGTCCCGGCGAAGGTGGGCACCCAGGAGGCCGGCAAGACGGCCATATTCGCGGGCCTGGGCATGCCGCCCGCGCTGGGCCTGGCCTTCGGGCTGGCCCGGCACGCGCGCGAGCTGGCCTGGGCCGGGCTGGGGTTCGCGCTTTACGCCTGGAACCGCCGCCGCCTCAGCTGCGGCGCGCGAGTTCGATGCGCTCCTCCTCAAGAACCTGTCGCACCCGGGGCCTGAGCGCAGCGATAGAGTCGCGAGCGCTCGCCCGTTTCCGCGGATCTTGATAATATCGGCCCGACCAAGGAATAGTCGGGCCGTCCTCGCGATCCCTGGCGGGATCGCGAGGGATTTGACGGCTGCGGCCGCGGCAAAGCCTCCCATCGCGGCCTCCCGCCGTACCGAGGTTCGCGCGCAATCCACGCCCGAAACCGCCGCCGAGTCAGGGGCGCGCGAGTTCGATGCGCTCCTCCGCCAGAACCTGTCGCACCCGGGGGCTGAGCAGGGACTGTAGTTCCGTGAAGCTGCGGTGCCCCTCGGCGGGCCGGCCGAACACGGCGGTGGCCGGGTCGCTCGAGGGATGGAAATAAACCTCCGTGGTGCCCTTCGGCAGGCGCCGGAGCAGCCAGATCACGTAGTCCTCCGTCATCAGGCCCGAATGGAGCAGCCCGAAGCCGCGCGTCGCCGCCGGAGCCCGCCATTTGAGGCATGCCCCCAACGCCGCGAAGACGAAGGCCAGCGGCGCCTGCCGCAGCAGGGGGACCGGGCTGTCGCCCCGGACCGGGGAGCCCGCGGCCCAGGCCCGCCAATCGCGCGCCGCGTAGGCCGCGCTGGCGGGGAATTCCCCCCCGGGCCAGCGCACCCGCGGTATGCCGTAGCGGCGCGCGGCGGCCGCCACCTCGGGGAAAACCAGGGGATGGACGTGGGCGTTCCAGTGGGCGTCGAGATGGGTGGGCCGCACGCCCAGGGCCAGGCAGCGCTCGATCTGCGACTCGATGAGCGGCCGCAGGCCGCGCCGCAGCTTGCGGTCGCGCAGGAGGCGCAGCCCCCAGATCCCGGGGGCCTCGCGCGAGAAGACCAGATGCACGCCCACGCCCAGGCCGGGATGGGCGCGCGCCCGGGCCGCGGCGTCCTCGGCCGCGGGACCCCGAGCCATCAGGCTGGCGAAGCGCAGGATGCCCCTCTCAAACGCCGCCGCCACGGCCTCGTTGACCGCGACGCTGGCCCCGAAATCGTCGGCGTTTACGATCAGCCGCCTGTTCACGGCCGGGTCGGATCGGCGACGATGGTCAACTGGCATTTGGAATCGACGAAGCGGGCGGCGATGTCGGGATCGTTCGGTTTCGTGGTGGGAGAGTAAGCGCATTGGCAAATGTCGTCCACGCCGCTCGTGCGTTCGTAGCCGGCCACGCCGTCGACGCAGGTCTTTCCGGCCTCGTTCCAGCGGGCCAGGACCCGGCCGAAGGCGCCGTCGTCCCGCTTGAGCCCCTCCGTGCTCTCCCGGGCGCGGTTGATCATGGCCCCGCGCGACATCAGCATGCGCATCAGCCCCGCCGCGATGACGGCGACGACCACCGCCGTTATCAGGACGTGGATCAGCACGGAGCCACGCCGCCCGAATCCCGAATCAATCGCTCGGATTGCCATAAACCTTGCTCATGCTCACGACGCTGTCCACGACGGTGAAGATCGGGGCGCTGAGCTCCTTGTTCTGGGCGTCCGCGCGATCGGAGCTGCCCACTACGTAGCGCACCTGGACCCCGCCCGCATCGTCGCGGCGCTTGAAATAGGTCGCCGTGGGATCCATGCGCGACACGCGGCGCGCGATGACCTCCGGGCTGCCCTCGCCGCAGGCGGGAGCCGCCATGGGGCAGGACGCCCCGATGCCCCTCGCCTCATAGCGCAGCAGGCTGCCCGCATAAGCGGAGCCGAGCGGCCCCACGCAGTAATAAAAAGCCGTGATCGGCTGGCTCGCGTCGTTGGCGCCGCCGAAAGAACCGTTCAAGAAACTGTAGTTGCCGCAGCCGGAAAGAACGTCGGATTCGGGTCCGGGGCAGCCGAAGTGGCTGGCGTCCCGGTACGGGCAATACAGCACCGTAGCCAACTGCAGTTCCCGGTTCATGCGCTGCAGCGACAGCAGGGTCCAGCCCGTGTTGGAGCCCCGGCCCCGGCTTTCGATCTCCCAGCGGACCACCTGGGCGGCGATCCCCACGATGGCCATGAACACCACGCTCGCCAGCGACAAGGCAATGACCAGCTCGAGGATCGTGAAGCCGCGGCGCCGGGTCACGGTTCGCTCCAATCTACGGAGACCTTCACCTCGGGGGTGCAGTCGGACGGGATGGGATTGGGCGGATTATAACAGCCGCCCGGATTGACGACGCCCGCCTTCAACCAGGTCACATCGTAACTCAACGTGCCGTTGTAGGGAGGGGCGAATATGAGCGGCGGCACCAGTCCGGGCTTGCCCGCGGCCCCGGTTATGCCGTGCACCCCCGGCGCCAAGGCCCAGCAGCAGCCGGAAACCGGGCAAGCTCCGCCGTAATCGTCCACGAGGTCCCCCTTGTCGAGGGTCCAGCCGCACGGCCCGGCGGAGCCTCCCCCGTTGGGGCCGGCGATGGAACTGCTGAGGGAATAGCCGCTGAAGGGATCGGCGGTGACGTAATTCTTGAGCAGCTGCAGCGTCGAATGCTCGGCCTGGGACGCGACCAGCCTGCGGTCGAGCTTGCCGCCCGAGCTCTTGTTGGAGAGGCCCACGCTGAGCACGGCGCTGATCATGACGGTGGAAAGCAAGATCGCTATCACCACCTCCACCAGCGTGTAGGCTCGGCGAACCGTCGTCATGAACGCGCGCCTCCTTATGTTTGCGGCGCCGCCGGTCCCCTAGCGCTCCGGCTTGGGCGGCCCGTCGACGACGCCGCAAGCCGACGCCGTTCCCCCCGGGAAGCAAACCATCGTTCCGTCGGCCTGCATGCCGTAGCCCCAGTTCGCGTATATGCCCGAACCGTCGCGGCGCACGGCGCAGGCCACCAGGTTGGTTCCGGCCGAGTTGATCGGGCAGACGCCCGAAGCGGGGTCGACGGCCGCGACCAGGTAGGGCTTGTTGGCCCATTCGTCCGCGGCCAAGTACCTGCACCGGACGAGATTGCAGCGGTCGACCGGAGAAGTGAAGGCGGCCGGGCAAGGAACGCCGAGGTCGTTGCAGGCATTGTTGAACGCGCTGCCCGAGGCATATTGCCCGCCGTGGTCCAGCGCGAACATGCGGTTGGTGGTCCCGACCATGCTGACCAGGCCCGCGGCCGACTCGGCCTTGCTGCTCTCCACGGTCTTGAGGTACTGCGGCACGGCGAAGGCGGCCAGCACCCCTATGAGCAAGGTCACGATGGACAGCTCCGCGAGCGTGAAACCTTTTCTTGCCATGAGGCCCCCTATTTGCCGCCCACCCCGGACAGCTTGAATATGGGCAGGAACACCGCCAGCACGATGACGCCGACCACGCCTCCGATCCCCACGACCAGGATGGGGTCTATGATGGCGGTGAAGCGCCGCGTGAACTGGTCGATCTGTTCTCGGTAGAACGCCGAGAGCGTGACCAGCATGTCCGGAAGCTTGCCCGATTCCTCGCCCATGAACATCATCTCGGTGACCAGCGGCGGCAGGACCCCGGTCTTGCGGAACGCCGCCGATATCGACTTGCCGCCGGCCACGTCGTTTTTGACCGAGCGCAGCAGGCGCTGGAAAACGATGTTCTTCCCGAACACGCCCTCCAGGACCGCGATGGCGTTGAGGATGCTCACGCCGCTCTCGATGAGCGTCGAGAGCGTGGTCAGCAGCCGCTCGATCATGATGCTCTTGATGAAGCCGCCGAAGAACGGCGCGCTGAAGATCAGGTTCCACTTGGTCACCTGGCCGGACTCGGTCTGGACGTAGGCGCTCCAGACGAACCAAAGGGCCGCCACGACGAAGATCAGGGCGGCCAGATGGTGGACGAACAGATTGGACACCATGATGATCGCCAGGGTCAGGGGCGGCAGCTTGACCTGGAAGCTGTTGAATATCTCCGCGAAGACGGGCACGATCTTGATGATGAAGAAGGCCAGCACGCCGATCGAGATGCAGGCCAGGACCCCCGGATAGGCCATGGCCGTGATGACCTTGCCCTTGAGTTCCGCCTGGGCGGACAAATAGGCCGCGATCTGCTTAAGCACCTTGGGCAGCTGGCCGCCCATCTCGCCGGCCTGCACCAGCGAAACCCACAGGGTGTCGAAAACCTTGGGATGGCGCTCCAGGGCCTTGTAGAGCGCCATGCCGCCCGCGACGTCCTTGGTGACCTGGGCCAGGGCCAGATGCAGGCCCTTGGAGGAGGAGTGCTCGCCCAGCAGCGAGAGCGCCCGGACCAGGGGGACGCCTCCGTTGAGCAGGGTGGCCAACTGCTCGGCGAAAAAAATGCGGTCGCGCGCGCCGACTCCGGAGCCGGACAGCTTGCCGCCGGCCCCGGGCCCGGCGCTGCGGTCCGAGGCGATGGACAGAATGAAGAAGCCCTTGCCCTGGAGCGAAGCTATGGCCTCGTTCTCGTCGCCCGCATCCAGGGCTCCGGAGGTGGTCTCCCCCTTGCTGTCCTGGACGGTGTAATTGAATCTGCCCATGCAGAATCCTCGCTATAAGGTGAGTTTAACAGGAGTATACACTTTTGTCAATTAAAAGCGGCGCCTCCGCGAACCCCGCGCTCAAGCGCAAAAAACCGCCGCCGCTACTCCGCGATCGTGACGGACAGGACCTCTGCTATGGAGGTGATCCCGTCGAGAACCTTGCGCCAGCCGCTGGCACGCAAGTTCCACATCCCGCTGCGCTGGGCGGACTCGCGCAGGCGCCCCAGGTCGCCGCCGTATTTGTAGATGATCTCGCGCATCTCCGGCACGATGCGGTAAACCTCGTAGATGGCGATGCGGCCCAAATAGCCGGTGCGGGCGCACTTGTCGCAGCCCTTGGCCTCGTAAAACGTGACCCGGGCGGGATCGGGCGCCGGCGACAGCAGCGCGCCCTTGACGGCCATCTCGGCGTCCTTGGGGTCGGGCCGGCAGGGCTTCTTGCAGTGCGGACAGAGCTTGCGCACCAGGCGCTGGGCGGCCGTCACGGCGAGGCTGCTGGAGAGCAGGAAGGGCTCGATGCCCAAATCGATCAGGCGCACGACCGCGGACAAGGCGTCGTTGGTGTGCAGGGTGGAAAGCACCAGGTGGCCGGTCAGGGCCGCGCGCAGGCAGGTCTGGGCGGTCTCCTGGTCCCGGACCTCGCCGACGAGGATGACGTCGGGGTCCTGGCGCAGGAAGGAGCGCAAGGCCGAGGCGAAGGTCAGGCCGATGCTGGAGCGCACCTGGACCTGGTTCAAGCCCTCCATCTTGATCTCGACGGGGTCCTCGATGGTCATGAAGTTCATCTCGGGGGTCTTGATCGTGTTGAGGACGGAATAGAGGGTCGTGGTCTTGCCGGAGCCGGTCGGGCCGGTCAGGAACAGCAGCCCGTGGGGGCTGCTCGCCCCCTCCAGGAAATCAGCCTTCTGCTTGGGCTCCAGGCCGATCTTGTTGATGTCGAGCTCCACGGCGCCCTTGTCCAGGATGCGCAGGACCACCTTCTCGCCGTAGACCGTCGGGCAGATCGACACGCGCAGGTCGATGTTGCGGTTCTGGACCTTGATGGCGAAGGTCCCGTCCTGGGGCAGGCGCCGCTCCGCGATGTCGAGCCTGGAGAGTATCTTGAGCCGGGAGACCACGCCGAGGAAATCCTTTTTCAGCGGCGCCATGCGCTCGTAGAGCACGCCGTCGATGCGGAAGCGCAGCATGACGCGCTCGTCGTAGCTCTCCAGGTGGATGTCCGAGCAGCGCTCGGAGATGGCCTGCTTGAGGATGGCGTTGACCAGCGAAACGACCTGCGCGCCCTGGGCCCCTTGGGCGAGCTGGTCGAGATCGACCCGCTCCGCACCCTCGACCACCTCCTGGACGTCGTCGGCGCCGGCCTGGCTGCTGGCCATGGTCTTTTCGATGATGCTGCCGCCGGAGACGTAAAACTCGTCTATGGCCTTGAGTATCTGGGCCCGGCTGGCCACGAAGGGCTGGATCTCGAGCCCGCCGGTCAGCAGCCGGAGGTTGTCGACGAGGACCATATCCTCGGGGTTGGTCATGGCCACGGCCAGGACGGTCTCGTCGAGAAAGAGGGGCAGCACGCAGTGCTCCCGGGCGTAGGCCTCGTTGATGACCTTCTCGAGGTTCTGCCCGCGCTCGACCTTGAGGACCTTGTTCTCGCGGGAGGCGTAGGGAATGCCGAGCTGCTTGGAGATCGCGATGGCGATCGCATCGTCCTTTGCGAAGCCCAGCTTGACCACGGCCTCGCTGAAGGAGCACTTGGAGGTCGCCGCCATCTTCACGGCCCGCTCCTTCTGCTCCGCCGTGATGACCGCGCTGGAGACCAGGATGTCGGCGATCTCGAGCTTCTGGGCCATGTCTACCGCTGGTAGTATAGCGGGCTGGCGGCGGATGTCAAGTGGGCAGGGCCGATAAACGAGCTCGGCGCCTGCAAGGCGCCGAGCCTGGCGGCTCCCCTATCAGGGGGGCCGCCAGGCCGTTGGGGTGGCAAGCGAGTTCGGCGCCCGAAGGGCGCCGAACCTGGCCGGCCCCCTATGAGGGGGCCGGCCATTCCGTTGGGGTGGCTTGAAACCGTCATTAGTCGCTCACGATCGTCGGCGTCAGGAATATGACCAGATCCGAGTTGTCCCGCCGGGTGCTGGTGCTCGTGAAGAACCAGCCGATGATCGGGATGTAGCCCAGGATCGGCACCTTGCGCACCACCTTGCTCTCCGTCGAGCGCAGCAGACCCCCCATGACCAGGGTCTGGCCGTTGCGCACGCGCACCAGGGTGGAGGCCCCGCGGCTGATCGGGTCGAAGATCGGATTGCCCTGCGTCGATATGGAGGCTTCCTTGACGTCGGTGAAGCTGGGCTGCACCAGCATGGTGATGTAGCCCTCCTTATTGATCTGCGGCACGACCTTAAGGACCAGGCCCGTCCAGTAACGCTCGGCGGCGGTGACGCTGGTGCCCATGTTGCTCCCGAAAGAGGACTGCTGGCTCGCCACTCCGACCGCCTGGTTGGAAGCGACCTGTATGATCGCCGGCTTGTTGTTCAGGGTCAGGATCTTGGGCTTGCCCAAGAAGCGCGCCTCCGCGCGCGAGACCAGGGCGCGCAGGGTCACTTTGAGCGAGGTCAGGTCCAGGACGCTGGTCAGAACGTTGCTGCCCAGAAGCGGCTTGACCAGATTCGCCCCCCCCGACTCGGATTGCGCGGAGCTATCGGACTGCCCCCCCTGCTGACCCATGCCGCTGACGACATTAGTGACCGGATCGAAGAACTTGACGGCCGAGAAATCCCGGGCCATCGTCAGGGGGAAGGAGGTGTCCCGCGCGCCTCCGACGAAGGAGGCCAACTCGCCGTTGGCCCCGCCCCATTCAAGCCCGATGTCGCGCGAGCGGGTGGAATCGATCTCCACGATTTGCGCCTCGATCATGACCTGCGGCGGCTTGCGATCCAGCTCGGATATGATCTGCTCGACCTGGGGGAAGACCTCCGGGATGTCGGTGACCACGAGCGAATTGGTGCGCGGCTCCAGGGCCACGTGCCCGTTTTTGCTCAGGACGCTCCTGAGCACGTTGACGATGGAAACCCCGCTGTCGGCGTCGTCCTTGCCCCCCTTCGCCCCGCCCGCGTCGGAAGAGCCGCCCGGCAGGGCCAGGCCGGCGCCGGGATTGATGGAAGCCTGGTCGTCCTTCATCTCCGCCAAGGCCATCAACGGGGTGTAGGCGAGAGTGTAGATGCGCGTGATGAGGTTCAAGGCGCTCTGCGAGCGCGGCGCCACCACGTAGGTGTTGCTCTGGCCGATGCGCTGATAGGTAAGGCCCTTGATCTCGAGCAGAACCTGGAGCGCGTCGCGGACGGTGACGTTCTGCAGGAAGGCTGTGACTTTCTTGCTCTCCAGACCCTCCGTGATGATGAAGTTCACCTTGGCCTGGGCGGAGATGGTGTCCAGGAACGTGGCCAGGGGCGCGCCCTTGACCCGCACGGTGACCCGCGTCTCCAGCGGGGCCACCGGAGCCGCCGCGGAGCCGCGGCTGGCGCCGCTGACGGTGCCGATCTGCACGCCCTGGACGCCGCGCGGCGAGGGCTCGGAAGCGGGCGCCTCCAGCAGAGGGCCGCCCGCCTCCGCGCCGGGAGCCGACAACTGCTGCGAAAACTGCGGATTGGCCTCGGGTTCGCCTCTCCTGCGCTGGGCGGCGGCCGGCGGGACGCTCGCGGCAAGCATGGCCAAAGCCGTGGCGCACGACGCCGCGCTCCGCAGGACGGCCGGCCTTCGGTGATGAGTAATCATAATGCCCCCATTGTTGCTCAGCCCTTACCGGTTCACGGCCTTCATAAATCGCTTGTTCTTGTAGCCGAAGACGACGCCCCGGGTCGTGATGCGCAGGACCCGGACCCCGGAGATGGCGTCGCCCTCGCTGACGACCTCCCCGTTGACGATGGCCCGATTCGAGCCGTCCGAGGCCGACACGATCCCCTGCAGTTCCACGATCCGCTCCGGATTGAACGCGGGGTTGGCCCGGCCGCGCCGCTCGCCGGCCTTGCGCAGTTCCTGCCGCTTGGCCTCGCGCTCGATCTCATTCTGCTTGATGCGCAGGACGTCGTAAGGGGAAAGGGTGGGGTCCCGCCACGACTGAAAAGCCAGGGCCTGCGGCGACGCCGGAGGCGCCGCGTCGATCCCGGCGGCCGGCTCGGCCGGGGCCGGCGGCGACGCGGCGGCGGGCGCGGCCGGAGCTTGCGG
>JAQUMZ010000076.1 GCA_028717865.1 Elusimicrobiota bacterium
GCTTTCCACCGCCCGCGCCACCGCGGTCCTGCGCTACCTGCAGGACAATGCCAAGGTCGACCCCTCGCGGCTGGTCGCGGCCGGCTACGGCGAGCAGCGGCCCGTGGCCTCCAACGACACGCCGGAGTCGCGGGCCCTCAACCGGCGCATAGAGATCGTCCTGGTTGCCCGGGAATAGCCGCCGCGGTCTCGTCTTACGGCTGGCGCCCGGGCTGGCCGCCCTGGCGACGTTTCTGGCTTTTCTCCCCGCCCTGCGCGACGGCTGGACGAACTGGGACGACCCGGCCAACTTCCTCCTAAACGAGAATTATCGCGGCTTCGGCTGGGAGCGGCTCAAGTGGATGCTCACGCAGTTCCACATGGGCCACTACCATCCCCTGACTTGGCTGACCCTGGCCCTCGATTACGTCCTCTGGGGGATGGAGCCGTTCGGATATCATTTGACCAACGTTTTGATTCATGCGGCCAATGCGGGGCTGGTTTGTTTGGTTTGCGTGGAACTGCTGAAAAACTACGGAAACGGCGATGGCCACCCTAACGGAACGGACCTCCCCCTCGTAGGGGGAGGTCCGACCTCGGCGCCTTCGGCGCCGAGGGGGTTTTACGGCAACGGCTGGGGCCTGGGCTGGGCGGCATTGCTCGGATCCATTTTTTGGTCCCTGCATCCCTTGCGCGTGGAGGCCGTGGCCTGGATAACGGAGCGGCGGGAGGTGCTGGGCTCGTTTTTTTATCTTCTGGCCGTGCTGGCGTATTTGCGCTGGGCGCGAGGCGCGCGCTTGCTTTGGTACCGGCTGACGTTGGCCGCCTTCGTTTGCGCGCTGCTGTCCAAGGCCATGGCCGTGACCCTGCCCCTGGCCTTGCTGATTTTGGACGCGTATCCCTTGCGTCGTTTGTCCCGGACGAGCATCGTAGAGAAGGCGCCGTTGGCGGCGTTATCGGCCGCATTCGGGCTGGTGGCTTGCCTGGCCCAGCAGTCGGCGGGAGCTGTGAGTTCCCTGAGCAGCCTGGGCTTGCCGGAGAGGATCGTTCGGGCCGGCTATGCTTTCTGCTTCTATCCGGCCAAGACGGCCGTGCCGACGGGACTGGCTCCGTTTTACGGCATTCCCTGGCCGTTCAATGTTTTCGCCCCGGTGTTCGCGGCGGCGGCGGCCGCCGCCGCCGTGCTGATAGTCCTGGCTTGGCTAGGCCGGGTTCGTTTCCCCTGGGCGGCCTCGGCTTTCGCCTTCTACGCGGTGTCGGTCGCTCCGGTCCTGGGCTTGTTCGCCGTGGGCAACTACCTGGCCGCCGACCGCTACTCCTATCTCCCGGCCATGAGCCTGGCGCCGCTGGCCGCGGCCGGTTTGCTGGCCGTTCCGGCGCGGCGCAAAGCCGCGTCCTGGCTGGCCGCCGGCGTCATCGCGGCGGGTTTGGCGGTCTTGAGCGGGCGGCAATGCGGATTTTGGCGGGACGGCGAGTCGGTTTGGGCGCGGGTCCTGGCCGTGTCGCCGGACAGCGCCATGGCGCGTCAGAGCCTGGGCCTGGCCGCCTCCGAGGCCGGGAATTTCGACGCCGCGACTTTTCATTACCGGGCGGCGCGCAGCCTCTGGCCGCATTCGCGGCGTCTGCGCCGTTTCCTGGCCGAGGCGCAATACAATCAGGGCAACGTTCTGCTGCGCGAGGGCCGCCTGGCTCAAGCCGTCCTCGCCTACGAGTCCGCGCTCGGCCAGGAGCCGGCTTTGGCGCAAGCCCGCAATAATCTCGGTCTGGCGCTTTTCCGGCAGGGCCGATTCGGGGCGGCTTGCGGGGCGTATGCGGCCGCCCTGAAGCTTCAGCCTGGTTTCGCCGAGGCCCATTACAATTTAGGCAACGCGCTGGCGCGGCGGGACCGTCTCCCCGAGGCCGAGCGGCAGTATCGCGAGGCGCTCAAGAGCGCTCCGGAATTGCTCGACGCCCGGTTCAACTTGGGCAACACGCTGGCCCGGCGGGGGCGGTTCCGGGACGCGGCCCGCGAGTACCGGGCGGTGATGCGCGGCCGGCCGGAATTTCCAGGCGCGGCCGAAAATCTCGAGCGGACGCGCCGGCTGGGGGGATTCTAGGGCCGGGAGCCGGTGGCCGCGCCGGCGGCGGAGACGGACGACAACGAATCGTTGTATTCGACGACGACGGCCAGGTCCTTGGCCGCGATGCCGTCGCGGTTGCGGAAGGTGAGCGTCGTGTTGTCGAAGTTCGAGTTGGTGTGGTTGGGGATATCGCCGGGGGCGAGGGTGATGACCGCGTCGCCGGTAAGGTCGGCGAACGAGGCTGGGAGGATCATGGTGGAGTCGCTGAAGCCCAGCCCGGAGTTTAAGATGGACACATCGGAGGTTACCTGGCCTTCTCCCCCGTAGGTCCGGGCGCCGAAATCTACGAGCAGCGTGGCGGAGACATCGATGGGAGCTCCGGAACTGCAGATCCCGCCGAAGCACATGCCCCCCTGGGGCTGGAAGACGCTGTAGACGGCCGTCCCCGCCTCAACGCTGCGCACGTCATCCCATTTGGAGATGCCGGCGGCCAACTCGGCGGCCTTGGCCGCCTCCTGGGCCGCGTTGACGGTGTCGGTGTTGAGGGATTCGCTCAGTTGCG
This sequence comes from Elusimicrobiota bacterium, assembly GCA_028717865.1. GTDB lineage: Bacteria > Elusimicrobiota > Elusimicrobia > UBA1565 > UBA9628 > UBA9628. The sequence goes on from JAQUMZ010000076.1 coordinate 2,602, forward strand.
ACACGTCGTCGGCCGCGACGGCCAGGACCTTGCCCGCGGCCGTGTCCTGTCCGGCCTGGCCGCCGGCCGAGCCGCCTTCCGTGGTTTCGGGGGCGGCCTGGGTCTGCTGCGGCGGCTGTTCGCCCAAGGCGCCGAGGATTTGCACGGCCTGGCCGGACATGTCCGTGACCGCCGCCGGGGGCTGGCCCTGCGCCACGGTGGTCCCGAAGCCGGGCTGGGTGATGGTGACCTCGCCGCCCGCGTTGGAGACCGCGACCTCGCCGGGATTTTCGTCCGCGTTGTTGCGCGCGCCGGGGCCCAGGAGGATCACCGTCGAGGACTGGTCCGAGACCTCCCCGGCCGCGATGGTGCCGCGTATGCCGATGGTGCCGGCGGGCAGCTTGACCTTCATGTTGGCCGGGTCCTTGCGCGCCACCTTGCCGGTTACGAAGCGGAAGACCCCTTTCGTGACGCTGGCGGCCACCTTGCCCGCGTTGGTGGCGGGGTCGTAGACGAACTCATCGAGGACCAGGTCGCTCTTGGGCCCCATGGTGAATACCGTCTGGTCGAGCAGCAGCACCTGCAGCCGGCCCGCGGCGCCGGTGGTCACGTGGTCGTTGAGAAAGACCGGCTTGCCGCTTTCGAGCACCCGGCCCACCGCGGCGCCCGGGGCCACGGCCGAGACCGCGCCCTTGACGGCGCCCGCGGCGCCGATGCGCGTCAAGGCGGTGTCTTGGGCCGCGGCGGCCGCGGCGGCCGCGCAAAGCAGGGCGATGAGGTTCATAGGCCGGCCTCCCATCTATAGCTCAGCATGGCGGCGATCTTGTTGTTGGTGTAGGCGTAGTTCTCGACGCTGGAAAGCGCCTGGTAATACTCGTAGTCGAACGTCCAGAGCAGGTCCTTGAGCCGGGGATGAATGATGGACAGCGGGGCCCCCAGGACGGCGTCCAGGCGCATGGTGGTGTCGCGGCGGTAGCCGCGGCTGATGGCGACGTCGGCCCGGTCGTAGAGGTCGTAGTTGGTCGTGAAGGAGGTCAGCAGGAAGGCCCCGCGCCCGAGCAGCAGGGAATGGTTGATCCCGGCCACCCAGCGGTCGAAGGCGTCGTAGCGCTTGCGGGCGTGCTTGAGCGTGTAGCCGAACACGGTGCCGAACTTCATGCGCGTGCCCAGCAGATGCTCGCTGCCGGCCGCCAGGTCGAGCTGCATGCCGGTGCGCTCGTCGGCCGAGGGGATGTCCCGCGTGGGAACGTAGTCTTGGTATACGTCGCGCAGCTGCAGGAACAGGTTGGTCCGGGCCGTGAAGCGCCAGTCCAGCCGCGCCTCGGCGCCGCGGTTGCGCAGGAAGGTGCTTTGCGCCAGCTGCACGTGGTCGAAGAGCAAGGCGGGGGTGATCCGGGCCCGGCCGGCCCGCCAGACGCCTCCGGTCCTCAGCGAATAGGCCTTGAGGTTCAAGTCCTTGGCCAGGGTCTGCTCGGCTTGATAATAGGAGAAGGAGCCGAAGACCTCCGGCACGGCCTGGAAGGGCAGGTCGCGCCGGACCGAGACGTCGGCGATGCCCAGGATGCTGGTGTCATCGCGTCTTTTCGAGGTCCCGGTCAGGGTGAGGGGGGTGTCTCCGAAGAGCCGGCGGCCCGAGGCGGGCGAGGCGTTGCGGTTGGTGTCGTACTCGAAGCCCAGGCTCAGGCCGCCCGACAGGTGGGTGCGCTTGAGCCGGCTCTCCACGGCCTTGAGGTACTTCTCGGCTTCCCGGCGCAGGGCGTCGGGCAAGGGCAGGCCCTTGAGCGTCTCCAGCTCCCGGCGGGCTTCCACCAAGTCGTCGAGCCGGTAGAGCACCACGGCGTAGAAGAGGCGTATCTCGTTTTGTCCCGGAGCGACCATGAGTATGCGCTCCAGCGTGGCGGCGGCGCCCTTGACGTCGCCCCGCCGGACCTGGGCGCGGGCGTAGCGGTAATTGAGCTGGATGTCATCCGGATGGGCCAGAACGTCCTCCCAGGATGCTTCCTCCCCGGGGGCTTCGCGCTGGGCGGCTTCTTCCGCCAGGGTTTCGGCCCGCTTCTGAAGCTGTTCCTCGCGAGAAGGTTTTTGCGCCTCTTTTTCTATGTCCTGCGCGAGCAGTCCAGAGACCGGGAGAAGCAAAAGCGAAAAAAGTATCGGAGCTCGGCGCATGGGATATGCTCGCAAATTTCCGCCGCCGGCGTCAAAAATGACCACCCCAACGGAACCGGCGCGTCCCTCGTAGGGGCGCGCCGGTTGCGCGGCGCAGAACGGCCGCGCCGCGCTTGGATTACGGCACGCGGGCCTGCTCCGTTCCACCATTCGCGATGCGAAGCATCGCGAATCCAGACGGCCCCCCGCGGGGGCCGTCTGTTCCGTTGGGGGACAATAGCCATTCCAATAGACCCGGCGTTGAAATTTCCCGCCGAATTGGAGACAATGACTCGTGGTCAGACGCGGGAGGGAGCGGGCCAAGGCCGCGGCGCGCTGGTACGCCAGCCGCAGGCGCCGCATTTATCGTTGGGCCCACCTCGCGGTTCCCGCGGCCCTCCTGCTCGGCCTGCTGGGCCTGCGCGCCTCCTCCTGGTATTGGGTCGAGGCGGTCCAGGCGAAGGCCTTCGACGCCTTCCAGCGCCTCAAGCCCCGGCCTTACGAGGAGGCCTCGGTCCGCGTGATCGACATAGACGACGAGAGCCTGGCGCGCCTGGGCCAGTGGCCGTGGCCGCGCACGCTGGTGGCCCGCCTGGTGCGGCGCCTGGGCGGCCTGGGCGCCGCGGTAGTGGCCTTCGACGCGGTTTTCGCCGAGCCCGACCGCACCTCCCCGGCGGCCGTGCTCAAGCTTTGGCCGGACATCCCGGAACTGCGCCCCCTGCGCGGGAGCGTCGGGCGCTTGCCGGACCACGACCGGATTCTGGCCCGGGCCATGGCCGAGACCAGGACGGTGACGGGCTTCGGGCTCGTCGGCGAGGATAACGGGATCCGCCCGGCGGTCAAGGCCGCCTTCGCCTACGCGGGCGACGGCCCCTTGGCCTATCTTGACGATTTTCGCGGCGCGGTGGCCAACCTTCCGGAACTCGACCGGGCCGCGGCCGGCAGCGGCGGCATAAGTTTCGTGGCGGAAAGCGACGGCATGCTGCGGCGCGCCCCTCTGCTGCTGAGACTGGGCCCGCTGCTTCTGCCCTCTTTGTCCGCCGAGGCCCTGCGCGTGGCGCAGGGCGCGGCCAACATCTCGGTCAAGTCCTCGGGCGCCGGCGGCGAGACGAGCTTCGGGGCGCATACGGGCATCGCCAAGGTCAAGATCGGCGCGCTCCAGGTTCCCACCGATCCCAAAGGCCGGCTCTGGGTCTACTATACGCGGGCGGCGCCGGAACGCATAATCCCGGCCTGGCGGGTTTTTGAAAAGGATTTCGACCGCGGCCGGGTGGAGGGGAATATCCTCTACGTGGGTACCAGCGCCATGGGCCTGAAGGACTTGCGCGCCTCGCCGCTCGATCCGGCGCTCCCCGGAGTCGAGGTGCACGCCAACGCCACGGAGCAGATGCTCCTGGGGCGCTTTCTCCAGCGGCCGGATTGGGCCGACGGGGCCGAGATACTATGCATGCTTCTGCTTGGGATCGTCCTGCTTGTCGGCCTGCCCTATCTTGGCGCGTTTTGGTGCGCGTTCGTGGCCGCCGCGGGCATCGCCGGGGCTTTGGGGCTGTCCTGGCACGCTTTCTCCGCCAAGGGCTGGCTCGTGGATCCCGTCTTCCCCTGTCTGACCACGCTGACGGTCTACATGTCGTCGTCGCTGATCAGCTTTCTCAAGAGCGAGGCCGAGCGCCGCCAGGTGCGCCACGCCTTCTCGCGCTACATGCATCCCAAGCTGGTCGAGGAACTGGCCAAGCATCCGGAGAAGCTGTGCCTGGGCGGCGAGACCCGCGCCATGACGGTGCTCTTTTGCGACATCCGGGGGTTCACCACCATTTCCGAGCAGTTCGACGCCCACGGCCTGACCCAGATGATCAACAAGTTCCTGACCCCCATGACCGAGCTCATCATGGACGAGCGGGGCTATATCGACAAATACATCGGCGACTGCATCATGGCCTTCTGGAACGCGCCTCTGGACGACCCGCATCACGCGGCCAACGCCTGCCGGGCGGCCCTGCGCATGCACGAGCGCCTGGCCGAGCTCGACGGGGTCTGGCGGCGGGAGGCCGAGGCGGCGGGGCGCAAATTCGTGCCCATTCACATCGGGGTGGGGCTCAACACGGGCGATTGCTGCGTGGGCAACATGGGCTCCGACCAGCGCTTCAACTACTCGGTCCTGGGCGACGACGTCAACCTCGCCTCGCGCCTGGAGGGGCAGTCCAAGCCCTACGGCGTGGAGACCGTCATCGGCCCGCGCACGCGCGAGCTGGCGCCCGATTTCGCGGCCCTGGAGCTGGACCTCATCAAGGTCAAGGGCAAGACCCGGCCGGTGCGCATTTTCACCCTGCTGGGCCCGGCCGAGCTGGCCCGGTCGCCGGCCTTCCAGGAGCACGCGCGGGCGCACGAGGCCATGCTGTCGGCGTACCGCGGCCGGGATTGGGACGTGGCGGCCAGGCGCCTGAATGAGTGCCGCCAAGGGAAGCTGCCGCTCGAGAAGCTCTACAATCTCTACGGCGAGCGCATCGCCGCGTTTCGCGCGGCGCCACCGGGGCCGGACTGGGACGGGACGTTCACGGCCACTTCGAAGTGAAATCTCCCCGCGCCCTCTTCGCGGGCTTGCCCGGACCGTTCGTGGTCCTATGGTGGGGCACGCTCATAAATCGCCTGGCCTGCTTCGTGATTCCGTTTCTGTCCCTTTACCTGACTCAGGAGCGCGGCTACTCGATCGCCCGGGTCGGGGCCATCGCCTCGCTCTACGGCGCCGGCCACTTGCTGGCGGGTCCCGTCGGCGGGATTCTGGCCGATCGCGTCGGCCGGCGGCCGATGATGATTTTCGCGTTGTTCTCGGAGGCCGCCGCGGTGCTGGTCCTGGGCCTTTCCCGGTCCGGCCCGGCGATCTGCGCGGCGGTCTTCGCGATGGCGTTTCTGGGCGGCATGTACGTTCCGGCCTCCTCGGCCATGGTCGCGGACCTCTTGCCCGCGGCGCAGCGTCCGCGCGCCTACGGCCTCCTTTATTGGGCGATCAATCTCGGATTCTCGGCGGGCATGATCATGGCGGGGCTGCTGATGAAACTCGGCTACGCGGTCTTGTTCACGGCCGACGCCGCCACGACCGTGATCTTCGCCCTGCTGGTGCTCCTCCGCGTCCCGGAAAGCAAGCCCGAGGGTTTTCGGGCCCGGCCCAAGTCCATCCTGGCGCCCTTGCGCGACCCGGGCTTCGCGGGCTTCTTCCTGCTCGCGCTGGGCGTGGCCTTGATCTATAATCAGGCCAACTGCACCATGGCCGTGGACATGCAGAAGCACGGCGTCTCGGCCGCGCATTACGGCTGGCTTATCGCGCTCAACTGCGTGCTGGTGGCCGTGCTCCAGCCCTGGATCGGGGCCCGGGTGCTGGCGGCCTCGGCCGCCCGGACGCTGGCGGCGGCCGCGATTTTTACTGGGATCGGCTTCGGCATGTGCGCCCTGGGCGGCTCCCTGCCTTTATACGCCGCGTCCGTGGTGATCTGGACCCTGGGCGAGATTCTGGGCGCTCCCGTGGCGCCGAGCGTGGTGGCGGAGCTGGCGCCGCCGGATTTGCGCGGGACTTATCAAGGGGCTTTCATGATGGCTTTCGGGGGCGGGGGGTTTCTCGCGCCTCTGGCGGGGGCGTTGGTCATGGCGCGCTGGGGAGCTCCCGCGCTTTGGACGGCGTGCCTGGGCTTGGGCGTTTTGGTCGCGGCGGGGCATCTGACCTTGACCGAGGCGCTCACGCGCCGCCAACCGCGCGCCGCGCGCGAACCGGGTCTTGACCGCCGGCCGGATTTGGTTTAAAATATCTGCACGACGGGCCTATAGCTCAGCTGGGAGAGCGCCTGCATGGCATGCAGGAGGTCAACGGTTCGATCCCGTTTAGGTCCACCACTTTCGACGCGAGAAGCCCTTGGGAACCAAGGGCTTTTTTATTATCTGCTGATGGAGAAATAGCTGGTTGAGCGTCTGAGTGATATGCAGGCGATCACACGAGATTCCCATCGAAGATGCGCCGCGTGATGGCCCGCCCTTATGTGCCCGCAATCAGCAGTTTTATCACGTAAGTCAAATTGTATGGTCCCTTTGCCGTTGCGGAAATCAAGCGAGACGTAACCGCTTTTTCCAACGAGGCCCGATTCTCGAACTCCACTTCGATTATCTTCTGGGCAGGGTCTATCGACCAACCGACGCATCCTGGAATGCGTCTCAAACGATCTTCCAACGCATCGAAGAATATTTTATATGGCGCGCCTTCAGGCGTATCCGTCCATGAAGGCTCAGAGTCCCAGGTCACCTCGACCCCTCTCGCCCGCGCTCGTTCGGCCGCAGCCATCACGTCTGGAAATTGTCGAAGTGCCGCATCGAGAACGAGGGGGCGATCTTCGCTCCAGGAATCTATGCGCGAAGGCAAATTCGGCGCATAAGAGGATTGAGTGCGTTGCGATACCGCAGTCCAATCAAGATTGGCGGAATTCTTGTGGAGAAATTCCCGATTCTTCATGTCATAGATCGCCTGGATATACGGCGTAGCTTCATGGGGTATGGCGTATTCACGCTCGTCGACACCGATGAAGTTTGGATTGGGATAGAAATGGCCGCGGAGCATCCATCGTGGGATGGCGGTATGCCTGGGGACCAGCAGTATATAAATATAGCGGATGGGGCCGGACATGGCGAAGTCCCCCATGGCCACTTCCAGATTGTCGGACGTCGAGACGAAGTGCTTCTCGGCGTCTCCAGAGGTGTCGTCCATCATGACGATCTCCAGGGCTGATAGATCCGGCAGCGGCGCAACCATCGCGCGAG
>JAQUMZ010000077.1 GCA_028717865.1 Elusimicrobiota bacterium
GACGCCCGAACAGCACAAGAAGATGGCGGCGGCGGATGAGATCTTCGTCGAATCGTTCAAGACCGTCCCCGTGGAGGAGCCGGACGTCGAGACCGCGACGAGCATGCTGCGCGCCGGCCGGTCCTATTATGAGGAAAGCCACGACGTGCGGATTCCAGACGAAGCCCTGGTCACGGCCGTCAAAGCTTCGCATCAAATCGACCAGGACGGGTCCCTCCCCAGGAAAGCCGTCGATCTGGTGCGGGGTGCCGCCGAGGCCGCGCGGCCCGACAGCCTGCGCATGAATCTTTCGGTGGCGATACGCGAAATGCAGAGGCAGCTCGCCGTGGCCTTGGGACAGGCGCGGCAAGCCCTGGTGGAGACGGGAAAGCCTTTGGTCCTTGCCCTTCCGGGCGAGATATACAACCGGGTCGCGGGCTTGGTCGAGAGCGCGCTGGTCTCCTATCGCGAGTTGTCCGGGGTGCAAGACGGCGAGGGCCTTGTCACTCCGGACCTCGTCGAAAGGGAGCTTTCGCAGAAGACCGGGGTGCCGATCAGCCAGGTCGCCCGCGCCAACCGGGGCGACGACATCGAGCGTTACATAGATATGGAGGGCAAGCTCTCCGCCAAGGTGATCAATCAGGAAGTCGGAGTCGCGGCCGTATCCAAGGCGGTCCGCCGAAACAAGGCCGGGCTCTCCGACCCCACCAAACCGCTGGGTAATTTCATCTTCCTCGGCCCGACCGGCGTGGGCAAGACCCACTTGGCCAAGATGCTCGCCGAGTTCCTCTTCGACACCGAAGAGGCCATGCTCCGGCTGGATATGACCGAATACATGGAGAAGCATTCCGTCTCAAGCCTCACCGGAGCGCCTCCCGGCTACATCGGCTACGAAGAGGAAGGCCAGTTGACCGGGGCCGTGCGCCACAAGCCTTATTCGGTCGTCCTCTACGACGAGTTCGAGAAGGCGCATCCCGACGTCATGAACGTCTTTCTGCCGATACTCGACGACGGCCGCCTGACCGACAAGAAAGGACGCACCGTCAATTTCAAGAACACGATAAACATTTTCAGCTCGAACGCAGGCATGGATCAAGTGCCTACGGCCAGATACGAAGCCGAGCTGTCCCGGCTGGAGGGCGAGCTGGAGAAAACCCGCGAGGAGCTGGAGAGCGCGGCCGCGCAACGGCCCGGGCTGGAGGATCGGGCGCGCAAGCTGGAGGTTGACATCGCGCGCGTCGGGGCTGACTGGGACGCTGATATCGAGCGGGCCGGCCGCGAAGCCCTCAAGGAGCTCTACAAGCCCGAGTTCCTTAATCGGTTCGACGACATCATAGTCTTCAATCGTCTGACCCGGAATAACGTCCGCGCCATAGCCCGTCTCCAGATGGACATCCTGCGCAACATGGTCAAGGAACGCCAGGGCATCGATCTCGAGTGGACCGAGGAGGCCATCGAGCTGCTGGTGAAGGAAGGCTACTCCTCCGTCTATGGGGCGCGCCCCCTCAAGAGAGCGATCCAGAACCTCGTCGTCGATCGTCTGACGGATTGGACACTGGCCGGGGCCGGACAGGATGCTCGGGACGGTTCGATCCAACCGGCGTCGCCTCGGGGCAGCCGCATCCGCATCGGGGCCGCCGAGGGCCGGATGACATTCGAGCATCTGGGTCGAGCCGAGGACCGCGTGGAGCGCGTGTCCCTGGAGGGCGCCGCCGAGCGCGTCACGCGCGAGCTCATGGATCTCGTCGAGCGGCTGGCCGCCGCCGACCTCTCCGGCGACCATGACGGCGTTCCCGCAGCACCCACCGAAGGCTTCCTGGACTCCTTGCTGCGCGCAGAGTTTTCCGGCCGCCAGGAGGCTAAACCGGCCGGTCCCGCGCCAAGCCGGACCTTCGCCCCCGGCGAGAGCGCGGCCGTGCCCGAGCCGGTCGCTTGGGTGTCCGACGGCGACCGCTTCAAGAAGGACTCCGCGGTCGACGACGCCCTCGCGGACGTCGCGCGACGGGCCAAGGCGGCCGGCTGGCCGGCGCGGGCTCTGGCCCTGCTGGAGCCGGGGCTGGAAGGAGAGACTTGGCCGCAGCAGTTCCTCTATCACGCCGCGCGGATGGCCGCCCAGGCCGAGGCCGCGGAGCCGCCGCGGCTGGCGGCGCAAGTCGAGCCGGACCGCATCCGGCTGGTCATCCACGGCGCTCATGAGATGACGGCCGGCGAGAAGGAGTTCCTGGACCGGCATTTCACGGGCGAGCCGCCGCGGGACATGGACGCCGCGCAGCAATTGGCGGACCATATCCAGGTCTCGGAGAACATTCCGATGGACAGCAACATGCTCTATCTCCATCGCCTGCTCAAGGACGCGCCTGGGGCGCGGATGGGCTACGCCCAGGGCGAGCAGGCCGCGGGCGGCCGGGGCACCGACTACTGGCTCGAGCTCGTTGGCGGCGGCCAGGCGCCGGCCGCGGCCGCCAGCGCGCCTTCCCAAAAGACGCCCGCCGCCGCGCCGGCCGAGTCGATCGCGGCGAGGGGGTCTCTTCCAGCCGGGAAGCTGACGCCCGAGCAGGTCCGGGCGCGCCGGAACGTCAAGGCCTTCCTGCTTGAGTACCTGAACGACCAGCAGGGGTTGGGGCGGGACCAGGACAAGATCGCGGGCCGGCTCGCCGCGGCCGAAGGCTGGGCGGGGTTGGCATCCGACTCCGACCTTCCGACGGCGAGGAAGTGGCTGGATGAGGCCGAGACCCCGTGGCCGCTGGCCTTGGCCGCGGCGGTGCTTCTGGAGCGCCGCGGGGGGCCGCAGGACAAGGATATGCTTGAGGATGCCTTGCGCCGGGCTGCGCAACAGGCTGGCCATGATCAAAAGCCCCTGCGCGGGGCCTTGACGCGCGCCCTGGCCGCGACCTACGCCCGAGCCGGGCGTCAAGCGGCTCTGGACGCCTATGCCCGCTCCGCGGAGGAAAGCGACGAGGAATACGACGACGCCAGCGACATGCGCCGAGCCAGCCAGTTGGCCCTGGGACAGGCGGGCACCGCCGAGGACCTCTCCAAGGTGGACACCTTGCCGGAGGCTCACGTCGCCCTGCTCTGGCGAGCTGCTCCGATACGGCTGGCGCGATTGCTTAAAATAGAATGGCCGCTTCGGCCCGGTTCGGATGGCCGCCGGGCCCTGGAGGCCTTCCGCCAGGGCGTGGTGGCCGAGCCCCGCGGCGAGCTCAGGCGCATGGCAGCCGCCCTGGCGGGGTTCAAAGCCAAAGCCGATCCCAACGAGCTGGGATCGGGGCTTGCCGAGGCTTTCGCGGCAACGGCGGCACGCGCGGGCCGCACGCGGGGACTGGGCCGGGAGCTCTCGGCTTTCGGCGGCAAGGCCGCGGATGCCCGCGCCTGGCCCGTGCTCCTGGCCCTGGTCCTCACGGCCCAGAAGGCGGCCGACGCCGAGGCCCTGCCCGCGCTCGAGGCTGTCCTGGATTGGGACCCGGCGCAAGTCCACGCGCTCAACGAGCAAGCCTATTTCCAGGCGCCGCTGGCCTGGGCCAGGACCGTCGTGGAAGGCGGACGCTATGACGCCTTCGCCGCGCAGATCGACGAGATGGCGGGTTCCTCCAATCCCATGCGGGTCGCCGCGGCCTTGCACGCGATGCGGCTCGAGGCCGCCCGGGAAGTCCGCAGCTACCCTCCAGCCAAGGGAACCTTGCCCAGCTTCCTGGCCCGGGCCGGATGATCCGGCTCGCTTAAGGTCCCGGCTCCGGCTTCAGTCCCGCCAGGTCCCAGAGCAGTATCTCGGAGGTGATCTCGGAGCCGGTGAGCAGTTTTCCGCCGGCCTCGATGTCGAAGGTCGAAAGCTGCTCCTTGGGCTCGGAGGCGGGACGCAGGATGGCGGTCAGGCGGCCGGTCGCCGTCTCCCAGGCTAGCAGCGCCGGCGCGTTGTGACTCGTGATCAGATAGCGGCCGTCGGGAGTCTCGCGCAGCTGGGAGACCCAGTACTTCGAGCCCACCAGGGTCGAACGGAGCACTCTCACGGAGCCCGACTCCACGTTCCAAGCCCGGGCGTACGCGCCGCCCGTGTACAAGACGCTGCCGTCGCGGCTCAGGGCCAGGGCATTGACGCTCTCGTGGAGCGTAGCGTATATCCGGTCGCAGGCCTGCTCGAATCTCTCCGGATCGATCGTCCAGCGCCGGGCGCTGTTGTCGAGGCTTCCGGTATAGAGGCGTTTGCCGTCGGGGCTCGGCAGCAGGGAACTGATCATCTTTCCATGGCCAGCGAATTTCGCCAGGCCTTCGCCGGTGTTTACATCGATAAGGTAGGCGTTGCGGTCGTTGCCGCCCGTGAAGATCCGGTCGTGGTCGAGCGGGTGGAAGGCCAGGGCGTGGGCGCCGATGCCGCGCAGCTTCGGCCGATAGGCCTCCCCGGTGCGGACGTCAACGAAATGCAGCGAGTTGTCGTTGGGCGCCACGGCCAGCACGCGCCCGTCGGCGCTGAGCGCCATGGCAAGGATCGACCTCTCGCTGCAGCCGTCGTAGGCCCATAGGATGTTGCCCGTCGCCGGATCGATGCGCCGGAGCATCCCATTGCTCGAGGCGACGAAGGCCGTGCCGGCGGGGCCCCAGAGCGTCTGGGTCACCGGTTCGGGGTCTTTGGGATCCTCCGTGCCGCGCGGGTAGGGGTAGTCGAGCTCGGGGCCCAGCGGCCGGATCACGGCCAAAGGCGGCGCGGATCCTTGGCGAAGCTCGGGCAGGCGATCCTGCGCCAAGGCGGCGCGCACGCCCGGTTCCAGGCCGCGGCCATAGCCTCCGAGCCCGAAAATCCGGCGCAGGAACTCGCGCAGGCGCGGACCCAGGCGGCTGTCGGAGGCTCGCAGCAGCGCCGCGGCGTAGTGGAAGGCGGCCCAGACGTCTATGAAGCCGTCGCCGGACTTGATGGCCGGGGCGATCCTGCGCGCCGTGGCGCTCATGGCGTGGCGGGCGATGTCCATGGCGTAGAGAGCCAGCTTCCGCGGCGGAAGCTCAGGCAGGTAGTCGGACAGCAAGACCAGGCAGGCTCGCGTCAGCAGGAGGAACGCGCCGAAGCCGGCGGGCGTGCTCATCGAGGTTCCCGAATGGATGATCCCCTGCCCGCCGAGTTCGGGCAGGAAGTCCCCCCGCTCGGGGATCGTCGCGCCCAGCAGGTAGCGGCCGACCGTGGTTTCGTCCGGCTTGGGCGGGAAATCTGGAAACAGGTCCGGCCGCAGCGTGGTGGCCCAGCTTCCTGGCCCGTCGGCGGTGAAATCCGTGGCGCTGCCGTCGGCGTCCGCGGCGCCGATGGTCTTGATGCGCTTGACGGCCTTCGGGAATGAGCGCCGACCCAGGACCAGGTCCGTCAGGAAATAGGCGATGCCGGGCGTGGAGATCGTGTCGCTCATGTCGCCGCCGAGGTTGCCGGCGGCGATGTTGTGGTGGATTCCCTCCGCGGCGGTCTTCATGAACAGCTCGACCGGGACGTACTCGGGCGAGCCGGTCCACTCTCCCCAGGAGTTCGTGGTCGCAAGGGCGCCGTCGGCCACGGCCTGGCTGAGCAGGAGAGCGGCCTTGCCCTCCGATATGCTGCCGTTGGGCGCGATGTTGTAGTTGCGGCCGCTGAAGTTGAAGATGTCCATGGCGACCACGGTGCTCGCGGTATGGGTGCCGTGGTCGACGTGGCTGGGTTCGTTGAAGACCGAGCGCTCGAAGCGCTCTTCCAGGAAGCGGTGGCCGGTGTGGACCCAGGAATCCAGGATGGCCCAGGGCAGGTTCGGATTGACCGCGGTCACGCCCAGGACGAACCTGTAGAACGTCTCGCGCAGCCAGCGCAGGCCCCGCCCCAGCGGCGAGAGTTCCTGCTCCCGGGCCCGCTGCCGGCTCGGCGCCAGCGGCTCCCCGAGCACTTTTTTGAGCTCGGCCTGCAACTTGTCGGCGCCAGTGATGGCGGCCAGCTGCCTGAAGTCCGTGATCTGCGCGCGGCTGATCGCGGGCTTGAACAAATCGGGATCGGCGGGGATGTCCGAGGGCCTGTCCCGGATGCGGATGGTGAAATCCAGCGCCTTGAGCTCGCGCAGAAGCGAGGCGTCGCCCGGAGCGTCCAGGATCAGCGCGTTGATCTTGCGGATCGTGCCGATGAGCCGGGCGTCGTGGGCTTGCAGCAGTTCGGGAGGCATTCCGGCCTGCCGGAGCTGGGCCTCCAGTTTGGCCGCGACGACGGCGGGCTGCGTCCCTTTGGCGAGAAGAAGGTCGCCGTAGACATCCTCGGTCGGGACGCGCGGCGAGCCCTCGGGCAGGGTGAGCATGATCTCAATGCGGCCTTTCCGCCAGCGGCCCGCCTCGTACTCGGAGAACTCATCGCGCGACAGGAGGGAGCCAATCTCGGATCCCGCTTTCGCGGCGTCGAGAGGGACTTCGGCCAAGTCGTCGATCCGGTAAGAGAAGGCTGGCGGCAGGGAAGGGCGCGGCGACCCAGGATCGGACGAGAATCGCGCGGGACCGCCGCCGCGTCCCATGTGATAGATGGCGGCCTTCTCCGACAATCTGAGGAACAGCTCTTGCGCGGGGTCGGCGCCGGTTTGCGCCAAGCGTGCGTAGAGGGCGGCCCTATGCCAGTGATCGGCGGACTCGTCCGCCGACTCGAAGAATTTGCCTCCGGTCGGCACGAGCGAGAAAGACCGCAACGCGAGCTTTTCCAGCTCCTCGGGCAGGTTGCCGTAGTCGGCGGCCGGAACGCCGAAGATATTCTCGACGCCGAGGCCGTCAGCGAGCCCGACGTGCGCGAAGCCGACGAGGACGAGGGCTTTCCCGCCGGGCCGCAGCGCATCCTGCAGCCGCGAGGCCATGAACTTGTTGCGCTGGCGCATGGCCACTTCGGCGACGGCCTCATTGAGCCCGGGCCGGTAGAGATTGTCCGCATTGAGGATGAAGCGTTCCAACGCGTCCGGGTCGGTCAGATAGCCGGAGGGGACCTTCGGATGCCGGGACGCGAGCTCCACGATCTGCGCGAACCAAGCGAGACGAGGCCTTTGCATGGCGATGATGCCGACGCCCGCCGATCGGGCGGCCGCAAGCAAGGAGCGGATCTGCCGGGGAGGGTAATTATCGAACGCCTCGTCGGGCGGAGCGTCCCTGCGGCCTTCGAGATAATTCCGGAGTTCCGGTTCGCACGTCACCGGCAGATTCTCCAGCGCGAGCTGCGTGACCCCGGCGGCCTTCAGCCGGCCCAGGTTGGCGATGATCCAGTCCAAGCCGGAGACGGAGAAGTGATTCTCCGCCCAGAGGATCACATCGGATTGACTCAAGATTTCCTCGACAGGCACTTGGGAGGAGGGGACCGCGGCCTGGGCATCGGATTCGGCGGGCACCGGGGTTTGAGCCGGCGTCGGCGCCGGCCGATTCTGCGGGGATGTGATCTCTTGGGCGCCGAGCTGTGCGGCGGGCTGCGGGCGGGCCGCGCCGCCCAATCTGGAGAGGGTCGCTCCTCCCTGGATGGAGCGAATGCCCGTCTTCGGGACCAGGGACGTGCGCGCCAGGAACCCCGCGAAAGAAGGCCGGGACAGAAGCAAGGCCGTGGAAAAAGCCGCCGCGAACGAGAGGGCAGTCAAAAGCCTTTTCATTATACGGTATGCTAGCCGAATGCCTTAGGCGCGGCCATGAGACCTTTGGGCAGGAATGTCAGGCAAAATGGACCCAGGGCCTACCAGGGCCAAAGACTCATCCGGGTGCGCGCCGGATTCAATACTCGACGAGGACCCAGCGGCCGAAACGCCGCGCGCGGCGCACCGCCGCGGGCGGGCTGAGGCTGAGCACGTAGGACGCGTCGCGGTCGCGGCAGACCAGGAAGGCCCGGCGTCCCGGCGGGGGCAGCGGCGCGACGGCGTTCTCGCCGCCGAAGCGCGCCTCGGCCACGGCGGGGTCTCGTCCGGCGTACTCGAGCTCGCCTTTCCAGTTGAGCATCCGGTCCACCCGGCGGCGCGTGTAGTAGGGCAGGCCGTGGAGATAGGTGCCGTAAGCGTAGATCAAATCGCCGGCGGCTAGGCGCGGGTTGATGGCCTCGGCGATGGGCCGGGCGCTGAGATTGTCTTCGGCGGCCCTCATGCCGGCCAGGGCCGCGCCCCCGGCGAGCAGGCCGGCCAGGCAGCCGGCGGCGACGGGGCGCCGGCCCAGGCCGCAGCAGAGAATCCCCCCTCCGAGAGCGGCCAAGGCCGCGGCCGCGAGCCAAGCCAGGTTCGCCGTCGGAACCATGATGGCTTTTTCCAGCCCAGGCGCCGCCGGGACGGCCAGCAGGGCCGCGGCCGAAAGGACGGCGCCCAGGATCAGCGAGGCTCGGCGCAGCCAGGCCGGCGGGCTTTCCACGCAGGCCCGGGCGCCGAGCAGGGCCAAATGCGGGAAAACCGGAAGGATGTAGGTGACGAGCTTGGACTGGGAGCGCGAGAAGAAGGCCGTGATCAGCAGCGCCCAGGCGGCGAGAGCCAGCCCGGCGCGATCCCTGTTCGCCCAGGTCCGGCGCAGGCCCTCGGCCACGGGCAGGGTCCAGGGCAGCAGTCCGACCGGCAGGAAGGCGATGAAGAAATACCACGGGCTGGCGCGGTTGAACTTGTTCGTGGCGAAGCGCTGGAAGTGGTGCTCGTAGAAGAAGAAGCGCAGAAAGCCGGGATGGCGGCGCTCCATGAGGACGAACCAGGGCGCCGCGATCAATACGAACAGAACCGGTCCCAGCGGACGCAGCAGGGCCTTGAACCGGCCCCTGGCTTCGGGCAGGATCAGCCACAGCGCGGCGCTCCAGGCGGCCGGGAAAACGAAACCGACGAGGCCCTTGCTCAGCACGGCCAGGGCTGCGCAGGCCCAGGCGGCGGGCGCGGCCCAGGCGGCGTCCTCGGGGCGCAGCAGGGCGCGCAGCAGGAAGGCCGAGCACCAAAGCAGCCATACGGTCAGGCCCATATCCGGGGTGATGATGTGGGAAAGGCCGAAAAAAAGGCCGCAGCTTCCCAGTATCGCCGCCGCGGTCCAGCCGGTTCGCGGTTCGTAGAGCCAGGAGCCGAGCCAAGCCGTGCCGAGCAGGGCCAGCAGGGCCAGCAAGGCCAGCGGCAGGCGCGCGGCCGCTTCGTTGACTCCGAACACGCCGTAGGAGGCCGCGCAGAGCCAGTACCACAGCGGCGGTTTCTCCACGTAGTCCATTTCGTTGAGCCGCGGGGTGGCCCAGTCCCCGGAGGCCAGCATCTCCCGCGGGACCTCCGCGTAGCGGGCGTCGTCGACCTCGACGAGCGGGTGGCCGAGGTCCCAGAACGGGGCGGTGGCGACGAGCACGAGCAGGGCGAGCATCCAGCGGGGCGCGCCGGGCAGGCGCAGTTCGCGCAGGATGGAGGTCACGCGGAGAGTTTACAAAGATTGAGCGCCGGCCGCCTGCGCTGGAAAAGGTTCGCGCGCCAGGCGGTATGCGGAACCGAAGAGTTGGGCGAGTTCTCGCCCATTTCCGTCGAACTTAATACTATCGGCCCGACCAAGGAATAGTCGGGCCGGCCTCGCGATCCCTGGCGGGATCGCGAGGGG
>JAQUMZ010000078.1 GCA_028717865.1 Elusimicrobiota bacterium
TCTCGACCCATAAGTGGACCGAAGCAAAATTCACCGCGATGTTCGAGGAACTCTGGTCGGAATACAACGGCCTGCAGGCACTGTCGTTCTCTTCGTGGAGCGGAGCCGCCCTCGCGGCGCTGCAATATTTTGAACTAAACGGCAAAACCGTGCTATGTCCGTCGAACACGTTCATGGCCACGCCATCAAGCGTGCTCGCGGTCGGGGGCCGAGTCGAGTTCGTTGACTGCAACCGGACAGATCTCTGCATGTCGTTCCAAGATTTTAAGCGGAAAGCCGAACGATTCAAGCCCACCGCGGCCTGGGTGGTGCATATCGGCGGACACATCGCGTTCGAGATTGAAGAGATATCGCGCTATTGCCGGCAAAAGGGCATCGTCCTTCTGGAGGATTGCGCCCACGCTCACGGCGCCAGTTGGAATGGAAGGAAGCCCGGGAGCTGGGGCAGCGCCGGGGTATATTCTTTCTATCCGACCAAGACCATCTCGACCGGAGAGGGTGGCATGTTGGTATCCCAGGACAAAGCTCTAATGGATTTCGCCCGGAAGTTCCGCAACTACGGGAAGCCAGACTATGCGACGGTTGGCTTGAACTACCGCATGAGCGAGTTTGCCGCAGCCCTCGGCTGCGTCCAGACCCGTCGCCTCGACGAGATCGTCGCCTGGAAGCGGGAATTTGCCGAGAAGTTCCTGGATCCCCGGCATTCTAAACGGGTACGCTTCCCCGCAGGAATGAAATCCGGCTATTACAAGTACATCGTCTTCGAACCCATCCCAAAATCTACGGGGAAAGTCTACGAGCAACCGTGCCACGATATCCTCAAGCGCAAATGCGATCTGCCGAATACGGAATGGGTCTCCAAAAATCATTGGTGCGCTCCGCTCTATTACAAAGGATTGGCATGACGGACGGACCCCGGCACGGCATCCTGTTCGCCGCCGCCGAGCATGGTTCAGCCAACGTCGTATTGCCGGTCCTGCGCGCATGCGCGGATCGCGAACCGACAGGCTGGGTCGGCCTCATCCCGGCTCAAGAGCGTTTTCTGATCGTCAACCGCGTCGCCCGCGGACCCCGGGGGTTATCCGGCTTGCCCTGGCGACGATTCGACCTCTGCGTCACGGGCAGCTCGGCCTCCCACGGGCTCGAACGGGCAATCTGGCGTCATTGTCGGGCCGATGGGATCAAGAGCCTTTGCATTCTTGACCAGCATAAGGACATCGCCGAACGATTCGGCCCAAACCGGAGCCGCCTTTGGCCCGACCGAATATGCGTGATGAACGTCGCCGCGCGGCGGGAACTGCTGCGCCTGGGAGTGCCGGCAAAAAAGATCGTCGTATCGGGCTCTCCCTATCTGGCCGCCCCTCCCGACAGCCGCATAAGCGCCAGCCAAAGACTGCGGCTACGCAAGGCACTCGGGCTGAAGGATCGGAAAATGATCACATTCTGCACCGAGTACATCGCAAAGGCTGGCCAGAAAGCGCGCTATGGCTACGACGAACACCTCGTCCTTTCTGACCTCAAACGCGTCTTGGAACGAACGGCACTCGACCCCGTGGTCTATATCCGCCTGCATCCAAACGATTCCGCTGGCGAATATAGACGCTACCTGCGCGAAGCGCGGCCGGGGATCACATTCCGCTTGGTGCATCGAGATCCAGGAAACCAGCTCCTGCAAGCCAGCGACCTTGTCATCGGCATGTCTTCCATCATACTGGTCGAAGCGGCCCGGCTGGGCCTGCCCGTAATCTCCTATCAGCCGGACGCCGGACGACGGGCCTTTGTCTTCGACGAGCATATGCGCCGCAGCTTGGTCCGGGAATGCGCCGGTCTGGCCCGGAAGGTTCGCGCTCTGCTGGGCCACCCCAGCATCATGCCTCCGCGGCGCGATCACGGCTCAGCCGACCCGGTCAAGCGCATTCTGGCCGCCATGAGCGCTCTGCGCTCCCACCCATGACGATATTCGCGCTCAAGGCCGCCGCGCGCTTCCCGGCGCAACTCCGCGACCGCATGGAACAGTTTCGACGACTGGAGCTTCCGGCGCACGTCGAGCTTCATCTGTGCGGGCTTGGCGAACTCGGCTCGGACATGGACCCGGCCGTGACGAACTGCCGCGCCTTTCCAGGATGCCGCTACAGCGTCCATTTTCCGCTCTTTGACGCCGGCCGCGGCTATATCTACGACATGGCGTCCGCCGGCGATGAAGAATTGCGACGGGCCTGCGGATTCTGCGCCCGCGTCGGAGCCCGGGAGCTCGTCATGCACCGCTCCTGGCTCATTCCTCGCTTGCCGAAGCGCGACGCCGAGGAGGAATTTCTTCGCAAGGCGCTGCGCTGGGCAAGCATTGGACGCGACGAGGGCATTCGCATCCTGCTGGAGAATTGGGGATTTGTTTGGCTGCCCGAAAGCCAGGGCGGGGGATGCCGCGTCAGCCCATTGGACCATTTCTTCCCATGGGAAATGCGGCGATTCCGCGAAGCCTTGGGAACCGACGGCTGGAGATATTGCGGCATCGTCTTGGACATCGCCCATGCCGTTCTTTCGGCCAACATGTTCAACATGCTGCAGACGCATCCCGAGTTGAACCGTGACGAGCGGTTTGCGAACATCACCGTCGAAGACCTGGCCCATGCGCAGAAGCTTGCCGCCGCGGATTTCCTTTTTGATTTCATAGACTATGCGCATGTTTCGGACGCCTGGGTCTGGAACCGGGACGACGGACTGGACATGGAACGGTATCTCTATCGGGAAGGCTTGCCTTTGGGCTCGGGCAATTTGGATTACGTCACGCTAGCTGGAAGCCTTCTAAGGGGCGACCGAACACTTGTCATGGAAATCGAGCCTCCGGACGGGAATCACGAGCGCAACGTTCACCAGGGCGACGCTGTCCGCCGGTTGCTAGGATGGGCCGCCAAGGGAGGTGTGGGATGTGCCTGATCATCGCTGAAGCGGGCGAGAACCATCTTGGGGACATGGGACTCGCGCAGCGGCTTATAGACACGGCTCGGGACGCGGGTGCCGACTATGTCAAATTTCAATACTATGCGGCGCAAGATTGTTCCGATGACGACCCGGAAAAGGAGTGGTTCGGCCGCGTACAGCTAGATCGGGTCAAGCTGGAACGACTGATGGGCCACTGCCGCAAGCGCGGAATCGAATTCCTCTGCACGGCCTGGGACGAGGATAAAGCTCGAGACCTCTTCGACCTGGGCTGCCGCGATCTTAAGTTGGCCTCTTTTCATATCGCGAACCACGCTCTCCTGCGTCTTGCCAACGCCCGGGCGCGTCGGATATTCCTTTCCACCGGAATGAGCGCCGTGGCGGATATCGATGCCGCGGTACGGCTGGTCGACCGGGCCGAACTCTACCTGCTGCATTGCGTTTCGGAATATCCATTGCCCGAGGAGCGCGTGAGCCTCAAGACCATGGATTGGCTGAGGCGCCGATACGGATGCAAGGTCGGCTACTCCGACCACACTTTGGGCTTGCTGGCGCCGCTGGCCGCGGTGGCGCGTGGCGCCGATGTCGTGGAGAAGCACATCACGATGTCCAAGACCGCGCCGGGGACCGACCACATCCTCTCCGCGGACCCGGCCGAACTGCACATGCTCGTGGCCTTCGCCCGCCGGCTGACCAGCATGCTGGGCGAAGAGACGAAAATCATGACCGAAGGCGAGCGGAAGAACCAGCTCTTCTTGCGCCAACGCTTCAGCCACGGACGGAAGGCCGCTTAAAGGTGTCCATGGAAACAAAAAAACGAATTGTCGTGTTTGATCTTTGGGAAACGCTGATCTTTGGGACCAAAGACTCGGCGATGACCTTGTTCTACCGGGACATGTTGGGCGAGAATTTGACGCCTGAACAATTGAGCCGCGGCATGCTCATTCCCGAAACCCGGCCTCGCCTTTTTCTGGAGCAGTTCCTTCGCCTGGTGGCCCCGGCAAATCATTCCTCGCTGCTCTTCAGCCTCACCAACGACAGTTCCCCGCTCTACCAGAAAATCACGCACCGCTTCGACGCCGCCATCAAGCAGGATTTCGCTTCGATCCGCTGGGCACCGGGCGCGGTGGACCTGCTCCAGTCCCTCCGCCGGAAATACCGCCTGGTGGCGGTCTCCAATCTCTGGGCCTATCAGAAGCGGCATTTGTTGCGCGAGTTGGGGCTGGGCGAGCACTTCGACCAGATGTTTTTTTCCTGCGATACGGGAATCCCCCGGGCGCAGATGCTCGGCCAACTGGTACAACGCTTGGGGACCGACGCGCGGGACATCGTGTGCGTGGGCCGCTCATATGAGTACGACATTCTGCCCGCCGTGAACGCGGGCCTCAGCGCCCTGCGCCTGGAATGTCCGGACAACGTCATCCATCCCGATCCGGCGCAGCGCTTGATCGACGAAGAGTTCACCCAGGAACCCGCCCCGACCACGGCCCGCCCGCCGGAACCGGAGGCCCTGGTCGTCATTCCCCCCTTCTACAAGCTCCTGGGCAGCCACAACAACCGCATCAACCTGGGCGCCGCGGAGTTGGCCGCCTACCTCGGCGGACGAGGCTGCCCGACGCGCGTCTACCATTGCGACTCCGAGCCACATGAGAGCTACGCGACGCGCTACCAGATGGTGTTCAATTCCATAGAATTTTATGAGGCGCTGAAGAACGACCGCTCCTTCAAGGATTTTGAGCGCTATTACCGCCAGCAAACCGCCGACCTTGTCTTCGTGACCTGTGGAGACATCCTCAACCCTTCGGTTGACAGCGGCAACTGGGATGCCAGCCAAAAAATCGCCGCTATTGCGCGCCGCATCAACCCAAAAGCCTTTATCGTAGCCGTGGGACCCGAAATCGGCCGAGAGTCCGCGGATTTTGACCTTATCGTTCATGGGGAGATCGAGCCGCTATTGGATGCCATCCGCAGACGCGCTCCCCGCGGCCGCGTCAAAGGGGAACTGCTCTCGCAGGAGGAACTTCATCGTTTCCCCGTCTTCGATCCGGCCTGCATGGCGACTCCCGTTTCCCCCGTGTCCTGGGATACGGTCATCTGGCGCCGAGGCTGCCTAGGCACGTGCGATTTCTGCAGGGTCGCGCAGATCAACCAGGGCCGCATCAGAGCCAAGGCCGTTGAGACGGTTTTCCGGGAAATCAACTGGCGCTACCGAGACCTGGGGGTCCGGAATTTCTATATCGTCGACGCCAACTTCACGGCCAACCGGGACATGGTCCTGGATTTCTGCCGTCGGCTGAAATCCCGGTTCCCGGACATCCACTGGCGCACGGAAAGTCGTTTCGACACGTTGGACGAGGAACTCCTCCGCGCAATGAGCGCCTCCGGCTGCAGCCACCTTAAGCTTGGCCTCGAGAACACGCTGCATGAGCGTCACCAAGTCAAGACCAAACGGGTAAGCCTGTCGAACGCCGAGGCCTGGATCAAGAAGATACAGGCCTCTGGAATAAAATGCGTCGTTTACCTTCTGCTCGGCGGGAAGTGGTTCACACCCGCACAGTACCGGCAGATGTATGCGAACGCCAAGGCTCTCGACGCCGACGGCTACACCGTCAGCCTCTTCAACCCCTACCCGGACACGCCCTCGGGAATACCCTACGAGGAATGGCGCCGGCGAGGCTTCATCGGAAGCCATCTCGACATCCGGCTCATCGATTTCTGGAAGATCCCCCTCGATGTCGTGGAGGATTTCTTCCGCCTGGAGCTGGGCAAGGGACGCGAAGACCGGACCGTCCGATCCTTCACGGGCCGCGGCGCCGCCGCCCGGATCGGGACTACACAGAAATGAGGCCGCTGAGGGTCGGTATCGCGGGACTGGGCCGCATCGCGTCCCTTTACGAGCGCGACGCCAAGGCCCGGCGCCATTACAGTTCCCTGACGCATGCCGGGGCCTATGCACGGCATCCCGCCACCGTCATCGTCGCGGGCGCGGACCCCGACCAGGAACGGCGCAAGGATTTCGGCCGACGCTGGGGGGTCCCGGCCCTGTATGCCGACACGGCGCGGATGCTGGCCGAGGCCCGCCTCGATATCCTCAGCATTTGCGCCCATCCCGAGGCGCACCTCGGCATCCTGCGTCAGGCCGCCGGCCGGGTCCCGGTGGTGTTTTGCGAGAAGCCTTTTACAAACGACTCCCGCGAAATCCAGCTGGTCTTGGACCTGCAAAAAAGGACCGGCATGCGCGTCGCCGTCAATCTCTACCGCCAATACGATCCGTCGCACCAAGCCATCGCGACGCGCCTGCTCCGGGGGCGCTGGGGCCGGGTCCAGCGGGTCAATTGTTTCTACGGCAAGGGCTTGCGCAACATGGGCAGCCATGCTCTGGGCTATCTGATGGGAATCTTCGGCGCGCCAAAGGCCGTCCGCGTCTTGCGGGTGACGATGGACTCCGGTCTCGAAGAACCGACCTGCGACCTCTTTCTGGAAACCAAGGACGGCATTCCCATCCTGCTCCAGTCCTGCGATTTCTCGCATTACCGGCTTTTCGAGTTCGATTTCATCTGCACGCGGGGCCGGGTGCAGATACATGACGAGGGTTTGCGGATGCGTTTCTTCCGGGTCCAGGCCAATCGGGCCGAGAGCGGCGCTCGCGAAGCCGTCGAACATCGCTGCCTGCGCAGCACCGTGGGCTCAGCCCTGTATCATGCCGTCGACCATCTGGTCCGGCTCCGACGGGATCCGATGCTGGCCGCGCGGGTCTCTCCATCTGACTACCTCGCGCTGCAGAACGTGATCGAGGAGGCGCAACGCCAGGCCCGACGCATGGGCGTCGCCCGATGAAGGTCTTGATGGTGGAGACGCCCACCGCCGAACGCGATGGCTCCGTCCCATTCGGCCTGCTCTACGCGGCCAGCGCGGCGCGCCGCGCGGGCCATGACGTGCGCATTCTGGACCTCGTTCGCGACGAGCGCGGCCTCGACGCGATCTCGGACGCCGTCGCGGGATTCCAACCAGATATAGTCGGCCTGGGCGGCATCACATCCAGCTATAAGACCTGCAAAGACATCGTCGGCCGTCTCAAAAGCCTGCGCCCCGGCCTGCCCGTCGTCGCGGGAGGCGTTATCGCTTCGATCCCACGACTGCTTTTGGAACGGGCCGGCGTCGATTTCGTAGCGCACGGAGAAGCCGAACGGACCTTCCCGGAGCTCCTCGCCGCATTGGCCGAGCGGCGAGACCCCGAGAGCGTCCCGGGGCTATCCTTCTTAAAAGACGGCAAGATCGTCACGTCGGCCTCCCGCCCCCAAATGCCCGATCTAGACGAAATCCCGATGCCGGATTTCGACTTGCTGGACATGCCGCGCTACCTCCAGCCCATCGCGCCATGGCTGGCAACGTACTTTCCCGCGCAATCCGGGGAGTTCGCCGAAGCTTCGGAGCGCGCGCCAAAAACCGGATTCCTCCTTCCCATCGTGACGGCTCGGGGCTGCACCCATCGATGCATTTTCTGCTATCGCCACCATCGGGGCTGGAGACAGAACAGCGTCGGCTACGTCGTTTCGATGATGAAGCATCTCCACCAGCGCTATGGCGTAACCCTTTTCCAGATCAACGACGAGCTGACCACGGCCCGTCGCTCATGGGTCAACGAGTTTTGCGACACCCTCCGGCGCGAGCGCCTTGGCGTAGCTTTTATCATCCTGAGCTCCCGGGTCGACAATGTGGACGAGGAGCTGTTGAAGAACCTTCGGACGGCCGGTTGCCTCATGATCAACTACGGCTATGAGAGCGGATCGGACCCGATCCTGCGCGAAATCCGCAAGGGCGTCAGCAGGGAACAGGCCTTGCGCGCCGGCCTGCTCACCCGCCAGGCGGGAATAAAGAACATTCCGGAAATTATCATCGGCTTCCCTTCCGAAACCGATCAGACCGTATCGGAGACCATCGAATTCCTCAAGCGGCTC
The DNA here is from genome assembly GCA_028717865.1 of Elusimicrobiota bacterium. Classification (GTDB taxonomy): domain Bacteria; phylum Elusimicrobiota; class Elusimicrobia; order UBA1565; family UBA9628; genus UBA9628. The sequence goes on from JAQUMZ010000078.1 coordinate 7,896, forward strand.
GACACCTGGCCGATCTCGGTGAACACCCCCATACCATTCCCAGAGACGCCGCTATGGCAAACGGCCGTGGAACGCGGCCTCATCAGGGATGCGGAGGAGTTCGTTCTGGGCTATCGGCGGGGTCGATTTGTCAATTTCACGGCATATCCCGACGCGACGGTCAGGCGCTGGGTTACCCGAGTCTGGACCGAAACTCGCGCGCACTGGCTGGAACGGCGGGGACGGCGCTGGCCAGCCGCCGCCGTCAGGATAAAGGGCCGCCTCAAGGCGGCCTTGCCCCCGCGCGTCGCCGATGCCTGCGGGCGCATCGCCGGCGTTCTGCGCAGGGCCCTCTAGGCTTGGAGCCGATGGGCAGGCTCATCATCGTCAGCGCCCCCAAAGACATCCCAGAGGCACTAGCAGCGCAGGGAACCGAGGACGGCGATCTGTTGTGCTTCTGCTGCCGGGCCAAAGCGCGCCTGGACGCCGCCGGCCTCGCCAGCTTGTTCCCGGACGACTTGATCGCGCTGCCGGACTTCAACAAGCTGGGGCTTGAGAACCTAGAACGGACTCGGCTGCTCTGCGCTTTGCTCGATGAAACCCTCAAGGCCGCGGTCCCGTTCCTGGGCAGGCACGATTTGGCCGTGGCCATGCCCGCGTTCTTCTCGCTGAAAGTCTTTCTGGATTGCGCGCTATCCAGCGCTATCGTGCTTCGAGACATCGCTGCCTCCGGGCGGCCGATGACGGCGTTCTCGGCGGCCGGCTCGTGGGAGGACACGCTGGGTGGACGACGGCCCCTGGTCCCGTTGCTTCTTGATGAAGTCTTCGCCCTCACCGGTTCAATATCCATCATCCATCATCGCCACGGATTGTCCCTCTCCCGTTCGATCAAGACGGCGTTCCGCCGGCTGCATGGGCTGAGCCGGGCCTGCGTCGGCGACGCGATCGTTCTGGAGGACGCGCACGATGTCCCCCTGGTCAGAGGCTTGTTCCCTGGCTCACGTTGGTGCCCTGCCGAGCGGCTGTTGGCGGGTTGGGAATGCCTAGGTGATGATCTGCGCCAAGCCTGCGGCTTGGCCTCGGCGTCGACTAGACTGCGCGCCGACATGCATTCCGCCATCTTGGAAGCCCTCCGGGGACCGCGAGGCTCGCAGATTCTCGCCGCCCCGGTCCCCGGGCTCGGAGAGTTCCTCTCCCGGGCGGTCGCAGGCTACCTAGCCGATGGGCTCAGCCCGATCCTGCCCCACGCCGAGGCGATCAGAGATCGGCTGACGCGACATCCGCCCCGTTTGCTGCTGACCGCGCATTGCCGTCTGGGCATCCGGGAAGCCTTCCTGCTGACCCTCGCGCGCTCCGAAAACATCCCGGTGGTCTGCTACCAGGAGGGCGGGGGGATGGGCTACCTCCGATGGCCTCTGTTCGCATTGGACGCGGAATGGTCCGATTACCTGCTGACCTATGGCCCCGCGGTCGGACACAGCCCGCTGTGTCAGGGCCATGCCCGGCTCATTTCCACTGGTTCCTTGCGGCTGGAACGTCTGCGCCCCCCCCGACGGCCCCCCGGGAACAGGTTGAGCCTATACGTCGTCTT
>JAQUMZ010000079.1 GCA_028717865.1 Elusimicrobiota bacterium
GGCTGCGGCCGCAGCAAAGCCTCCCATCGCGGCCTCTCGCCGTACCGAGGTTCGCGCGCGGTCCGTGCGGCGCGCGACCCCCCGCGCGCCCTGTTCCTCGTGCGCGCGCCAGGCGGTATGCGGAACCGAAGAGCTGGGCACAATCTGGCCCAGTTCCACGAACTTCATACTATCGGCGCGACTAAGGAAGGGTCGCGCCGGCCTCGCGCTGCTGCGCATCGCGAGGGATTTAACGGCCAACAGAGGTAGGCGGGCCCGTGTCAAGGACGGCCTCCGTTGGAAACGCCCGTCCACATGTGTGTCCGGACACACTATGTGGACACATGCCGCCTTCCGCCGGCCCCCGCCGTACCGAGGTTCGCGCGCGGTCCGTGCGGCGCGCGAACCCGCGCGCGCCCTATTCCTCGTGCGCGCGCCAGGCGGTATGCGGAACCGAAGAACCGGGCACAATCTGGCCCAACTCCGCGAACTTAATACTATCGGCCCGACCAAGGAATAGTCGGGCCGGCCTCGCGATCCCTGCGGGCTCGCGCGGGGGGTTTCACGGCCGAGGCCGAATCTTGCTTCTCCACGTCCGCCCCCGGAGATGCTAGAATGGCTCCGGAAGGCCATGCTCAAGACCTACGGGATCAGCGACAACCAGCTCGTGGAGGCGCGGCCGGAGGACTCCCCGGTCTGGGTTTTCATCTCGCCCGACGACGCGGAAAAAAAGGTCCTGGTCGAGCGCTTTCATGTCGACGAGCACAACCTGGCCTCGGCCCTCGACCCGGATGAGCTCTCCCGGCTGGAGATCACTCCGGAGCACCTGGCCATAATCTTCAAGCAGCCGAAGAATTTCACCGGCAAGGGCCAGCTGCTTTTCAAGGTGGCCTCGGTCGGGCTGTTTCTGTTCCCGGATCGGCTGGTCGTGGTCATGCCGGAGGACGCCCCCCTGCTGTCGGGCAAGCCGTTCCAGAGGGTCCAGTCTCTCCAGGGGGTCCTGCTCAAGATCATGGCCGGCTCCATCTGGCATTTCCTGGAGCACCTCAAGGTCATCAACATGATCACCGAGGAGATCGAGACCAAGATCAGCGTGTCCATGGAGAACAAGTTCCTGCTGAATCTGTTCAGCCTGGAGAAGTCCCTGGTCTACTATCTCAATGCCATCAACTCCAACGGCTTCGTTTTCGAGAAGCTGCGCAACGCCGCCGCCAAGGTGGGCTTCTCCCCCGAGAATATGGAATTGCTCGACGACACCGTCATCGAGAACAACCAGTGCTACCGGCAGGCCGAGATATATTCGAACATCCTGGCCAGCCTCATGGACGCGCGGGTCTCCATCGTCAGCAACAACCTCAACATCCTCATGAAGACCCTCAACCTCATCACCATCTGCATCATGGTCCCCACCCTGGTGGTGAGCGTCTTCTCGATGAACGTGCCCCTGCCGCTGCAGCATCATCCCTTGGCGTTTTGGCTGGTGATGGTCTTGGCCGTGGGCTCCGTCGCCGTCATGATGTTCTGGTGGCGGCGCAGCGCCTCGCTTCTGGACCGGCATAACCGGCGCCGTTGAAGGGCCGCCTTAACGCAGGTTCCAGTCGACCAGCGCGGCCTTCTCGGGCAGGCCGGGCGGGGGGAAGGCCTGGAGATTGGCGTCGTATTTGAGCGAGATGCCGCCGCTGAAGGAGGACGAGGGGCTGATGGTGATGCCCTGGGTGCGCACGCCGTAGAGCCAGAAGCGCTTGCCGGAGGAGCCCGACAGGCCCATGTTGTTCGTCCCTTGCTCTACGAAGAAGACCCCCACCGCCAGCAGGTTAGAAGAATCCTTGCTGAAGTTCACGCAGTTGCGCGCCAGGGCGGCGAAGGAGCTGTTGGCGCCGGCCGAGATGGAACTGGCTCCGACGTAGTAGAGGCTGTCGGAAACCGTGATCTTGCCCTTGGCGCTGGAGCAGTTCCCCACGGGGCCGCCCGCCACTACGGTTACGCGTCCGCTGACCGCGCCCTTGATCGTCAGGCTGCAGTTCTCGCCGTAGATAATGGCTCCGTTCTCCGGGATGGCCTGCGTGGGGCCGTTGACCACCGTGAAGCTGCCCGTGGAGTTGAAGATAATGGTTTTGTCCGACGTCGTCTTGTAGGTGTAATGGGCGTCGTAGTAGGCGAAGTCCAGGGTCGGCCACGTCGCGGCGGGCACGAAGTTGTATTTTTCGCCCAGCACCGAGACCGAGCCGGCGCTGGTCCCTCCGTAGTAAAGGTCTCCGTCGAGCACGACGTCCGAGGTCCCGGAGAGATTTCCCTGGACGACCAGCGGGCCGCCGTTGAATCGCACGTTGTCCCCCGTCACGGAGAGGCTGCCGTTGAACCAGAGCCCGCCGTCGTAGGCGACGTTGTCGGCGGAGATGGTGAAGGGCCCGTTGATCATGGTTCCGTATAGGACCAGGTCCGATTTGAACTGGATGAGGGCCTCCAGGGTCTTGCGCGCCAGGGGCCGGGCCGGGGTTCCGTAATAGCCCTCGGCGCGCAGGTAGACGGTCCGGTTTACCTCGTCGGGAATGAAGGTCACGGTGGAAAAGCCTCGGTCGTAGAACGTCTCCGGACGGGAGAGCTTGTCGGCGTCGTAGTGGCCGTTGTAGGCGTCCTGGGAGAATTGCCGCAGATAGTCGGTCACGACCGAGTCGGCGACGGCCGCCGCGGTCTTCTGCCGGCGGTCCTGCATGGCGCTGCGCATGGTCACGGCCACGTAGCGATAAAAGGTGACGCCTATGGGCAGGGCGAAGAGCAGGATGAGCAGGGCCATGATCAGGGCCGAGCCCCGGCTCGTCCTAACGGCTTTTGAGCGGCAGCAAAGGCGGATAGATGTCGGTTTCCGCGGCATAGTCGGTCTTCCCGTCGCGATTCTTGTCCGAACCCAGCCCGATTCGTATCGAGGTGATGTAGCGGCGTTCATTCCTCGCATCGAGCGCGCCGTTGCGGTTGCCCATCCCCGCCGGGGGCGCAACCATGTCCATCTCCTTCTGGCTGATGATGCCGTCGTTTTCACCGGCGTCGCCCGTCCCGGCGGCCCCGTCGTTGCCGAGGTCGATGTTGCGGCCCAGGGCGTTGGCCTTGTTGCCCCAGTAGGTGAGGGTGAAGGTGGAAACTCCGGTCATGATCTTCTTGAGGCGCGCCGCGCCCCAGGGCTCCTCGTTGACGCTCATGTCGAGCCAAAGGTCGCCGCCGGAGAGGTAGAGCCGCCGGCGCGCGTCGATTCTCCCATCGCCGTCCTCGTCGTCGTCGCGCAGGTTGTCGCCGGCCTGCCACTGGGCGGAAGCCGGCAGCACCAGCCAGGCGTCGCCGTCCCGGTCGGCGTCGCGCCAGTTCGGGATGCCGTCGCCGTCCCAATCCGCTTCGCGGTCGTAAAGCGGGCTTTGGTCGATGTCCGCGACGAACTCGACGAGGCTCCCCGAGGAGATGGTTATTTCGGTGGCGTGACTCAGGGCGTCCTCGATCTTCATGAGCGCCTGGCGCGTCTCCTCCTGGGCCTCGCCGCCGGTCTGCGCCGAGGTCGCGGTCTTGATCGTGAAGCGCAGGAACGTGGCGAAGGCCACGGTGATGATTCCCATGATGGCCATGCCGACCATCAACTCGGGCAGGGTGACCCCGGGAGACGCGTTTTTCATGGAACCGTGAAGCTCCAGGAATCGATCGACGTCACCTTCTCCGGAGGCTCGGTGGCCCAATGGCTCGCGGTCACCTCCAGAACGTGGGTTGAGCCCGATTCGAACGGGCTCGAAGGCGTGAAGAAGACCCGCTTCGCGGCGGCGTCGTAGTGCTCTCCGATGTCCGCGGCGTAGACCACGGCGGCCCCGTCGAGCTTCAGGACGATGCTGGCGGGGATGATGCCGCTTTGGTTGTCGAAGACCTTGACCGAGAGCTCGGGCAGATCGGAGGGCGCCATCCCGATGGGGCTTTTCTCGGCGACGACGGGCGCCGAGTGGTCGGTGTCCACGTTCTGGATCGTGAAGCTCCAGGTGGCGCTGGCCTTGTAGCCGGCGTAATCGCCCGCCTCCACGACGGCCGAATAGGTTCCCGTGGCCAGCACCGGGACCGTGCCCGTCGTGGAGTCGATCCAGACCACGGCCCCCGACTCGTATTTGAAGTTCACCGGCGCGCCGTTGATCTTGAGCGCGACGACGTCCGGGCATATCCCGCTGGTGGTCGTGGTGGATACCCCGGGGTCGCTCAAGGCGGCGCCGACCGCCGGGGCCCGGTTGGGAGTGGCGCCGGCGGGCGAGAAGGAGTCGATGACCGGCGGGGCCAGGTCCAGGATCAAGGCGCGCTGCGCGATGGGGGAGGTGTAGCCGTCCTTGCCGGCCTGCCCGCGCAATATGTTCGTGCCCTCGATCAATGCCGAGGAGACGGCGGCGGGCGACGCGGAAAAGAGCCCCGAAGCGTCGGCGGCCGGCGCGGCGAGTTCCCCGCTGTCGCCGACGTAGAGTTTTACCGTCGCCAGGGGATCCGTCTCCCCGGACACGGTCAGCGGGCTGACGGCGTCGGCGCGGTAGCGGGCGACGTCGGCCGGGTAGGGCTTGGAGATCGGCAGGTCCCAAGCGGCTTGGCGGGCGGCCGTCTGGAGGTCATAAAGGAAGGCTTCGTTGGAGGGCGCCGAGATCAGCAGGGCCAAGCTGGCCTCGCTGGAAGGGTTGGGGTCTCCCGTGAACTGCTCCAGCGAGACCAGCTCGGTTTGGGAGCATGCCAGCCGGCCGCGCCGGAAAATGTCCAGGGTCACTTTCTTGATGTGGGTGTCGGGCTGCTCGGCCACGGTCCGGCCGCCGGAAGTGTAGGTGTCGTAGAAGTCTCCGTCGGCGTTGGCGTCGAAATACCGGATATTCGAGTCGTAATCGTCGATTTTGTCGTTGTTGGCGTCGGTAAACGGCATGAGATCCGAGGTCATGCCGTTGCCGTTGGCGTCGGAGATGTCCCGGCGCATGAATGCGACGCCGACGCGGAACCGGTCGAATTTCGCGGTCCGCAGGCTCGTCTGGAACCCGTCTAGGACGGCTTTATAGGGATAGGCCGGCCACAGGCCGTAGTTGGCTTGTCCGGAATCGGCGGCGAAGAGGCGGTAGAAATCCATGTTCTTGACCCTGGACATCCCGCTCTGGGCCAGGCGCGAGCAGGTCATTTGTTCGCGGGCCCGGTACGACACGACCAGGGATTTTTGGATCAGGGCCAAAAGGGAGACGCCCACCGTGGTGATGATGAGCGTGGCCAGAACGGTTTCCAGCAGGATGGAGCCGCGGCGCGCTCCGGCGAAACTCATGTTAAAAGGATAGCGTCCCTTTGGTATCTCCGCAAGGAAACAATTGGTTAACTTTCCGCGGCTTTGAGGCGGATAAGCGCGGTCGCGCCCCGGGCCGGGCCGGGGCTCTCCAGGGAGAAATCCCCGCCGTGCTTGAGCGCGATCCAGCGGCCGATGGCCAGTCCCAGACCCGTCCCCCCGTGCTCGGAGCGCGAGGTCGAGAATTGATCGAAGAGGTGGGCGTGAGTCTCCGGCGTCAACCCGATGCCGGTGTCTCTGACGCGCACGAGGACTTCTTCGGCGGACCGCTCTACGACGACGAAAAGGCGTCCGCCCATGGGCATGGCGCGGGCGGCGTTGTCGAAAACGATGGCGAAGAGCTGACCCAGGTGCCGGGAACTGCCCAGCACGAGGTCGCGGCCCGAGAGGTCGGCCTCGACCTGGATTTCGCTTCCCTCGAATTGGGTCTGGAGCGCCTCCAAGGTGCGGGCCAGGGGTTCCTGGACGGGAAGCGGCCGCAGCGGCAATTCGGTCGGCCTGCAGAAGTCCAGGTAATTGGCGACGATGGCGGAAGCCCGGTCCGCCTCGCTCTCGATGACTCCGAGCAGGCGCCCTATCTCGCCCGGATCGCCTTGGCGCCGGCGCGCGCATTCGGAGGACAGGCGGATGGTCCCCAGCGGGGTCTTGAGCTCATGCAGGATCCGGGCCAGGGCCTGACCGACGAGAGAGAGCCGCTGCAGCCAGGCGAGAGTCTTTTCATAGTTCTCCGCCGCGGCGCGTTGGACTTGCCGGGCATGATCGGCGATGATCGCGCTGAAGAAGGCGGTGACTAGGATCAGGGCCAGGCGCAGGAGGTAGAAGGGCTGGAAGGCCGAATCAAGGCCGGGGAAAGCGAAAGCCGCGTAGACCGCGCAGGCCACGCCTCCCACTACGAAGCTGAGGTATGCCTCCTGAATGAAGCACGTGCTCAGGATGACGATGAAATACGTGGCGTAAAAATCTCCGCCGAAGCCGCCGGTGAAGTAGAGGATGAGCGAGGTCATGACCACGTCGAAGAGAAACGACGACATAAGCCAGGCGGCCGACAGCCCCCGGGACCTTTCCCAAAGGAAGATGACGGCCGTCGCGACACCGTAGAGCGCCAGCAGCGCCAGGGGCAGCCATGGGCCGGCGCTCCGCGCCGGAGCATAAACGGACTGCAGCAAAAGGGTCTCGGCCAGGACCGCTCGGAAGAACAATAGATACTTCGCCCGCATTGGGAGGTTATATAATATTGCCGTGCTCCCGAGAGTGCTGCTCATCGAGGACGACGCTGCTTTCCGCGGGGCCGTCGCCGATATTTTGCGCATGCAGGGCTTCGAGACCATTGAGGCCGGCGCGGGGAAGGCCGGCGTCGCCAAGGCGTTGTCCGAGCGGCCGGACTTGGTCGTATTGGACTTGGTCATGCCCGGCATGGGCGGGCTGGACGTTTGCCAGCGCCTCAAGCAGGACGCGGCGACGGCCGGCATCCCGATCTTGATCCTGACCGGAAACGATCGGGAGGGGCAGGACGTAGCCTGCCTAGACCTGGGTGCCGACGATTATCTGACCAAGCCTGTAAAATCCGAGCGCCTTACGGCCTATTGCCGGGCTCTGCTGCGGCGCGGCCGGCCGGAGGGGGAAGAGCCGGCCGAGGTCCGGGTGGGTGGCTTGAGGCTCGACTACCGGCGAAAGCTGGCGAGTATCGGGAATCGCGAATACCCCCAATTGACTCCGAAGGAGTTCGGGCTGCTCTACGAGCTGGCTTGCCGCAGTCCGGAGCCGGAGGACCGCGTCGTCCTCTATCGCAAGGTTTGGGGCATGGAGCCGCCCTCGGAGGGCTGCCTCAAGACCGTGGACGTCCACGTGCGGCGCGTCCGCCTAAAGCTGGGTTGGCGCTCCGACCGCTGGCTGATGAGCGTTTCCGGCCGCGGCTATTGCCTCGTCTCGCCCGCGCGGCCGGGGGGCGCGTGAAGCTCGTCATCGTCGAGTCTCCCAACAAGGTCCGTAAGATAAAGGATTTCCTGGGGGCGGGCTATCGGGTGGCGGCGTCCTTCGGGCACGTCCGGGATCTTCCGGTAAAGGGCGATCTGGCCGTTGCCTTCCAGGACGGCAAGGTCGCGCCGACCTACGAGGCCTTGGAGCGCTCGGCGCGGGCGGTGGGCGAACTCGCGAAGCTGGCCGGACAGGCCGAGGAGGTGCTGCTCGCCACCGACCCGGACCGGGAAGGAGAGGCCATCGCCTGGCACGTGACGCAGCTCCTGGGCCGGCGCGCTTACCGGCGCGTGGTCTTCAACGCGGTGACCAAGGACGCGGTCCTCAAGGCCCTGGCGGCTCCGCGCGAGCTGGATTTGCGCTTGGTCAACGCGCAGCAGGCGCGCCGGGTCCTGGACCGGGTGGTGGGCTGGCTGGTGAGCCCGACCTTGCGGCGCCTGGGCAAGCAGGCCCGCAGCGCCGGGCGGGTCCAGTCGGTGGCCCTGCGCCTGGTCGCGCAGCGCGAGCGCGAGATCGGCAAGTTCAGCAACGTGGATTATCTGATCCTGGCCGCGCGGCTCGAGCGGCCGGGAAGCCCCCCGCCTTTCAACGCCCGGCTCGTGACCTGGAAAGGCCATCCCTTGGGCCAGCGCCTGCGCGACGCGGCCCTGGCCGAGGCCGCGATCGCCTGGTGCCGGGCCCAGCGCTGGGAGGTGGCCGGTTGCGAGCGGCGGCAGGCCCTGCGCAATCCGCCGCCGCCCTTCACCACGGCCACGATCCAGCAGGCGGCGAGCGTCCGGCTGGGACTCAACCCCGACGCGACGATGAAGCTGCTGCAGGGGCTGTTCGAGAACGGCCACATCACCTACCATCGCACGGATTCCACGGCCCTGGCGCCCGAGGCCGTGGCCGCCGCGCGCGCCTTGATCGCCAAGCAGTTCCCCGCCGAGTACCTGCCGCCCGAGCCCATCGTCCACGCCACCAAGGCGGCCAACGCCCAGGAGGCGCACGAGGCCATCCGGCCGACCCATCCGGAAAAGGGGCCGGACCTGCTCAAAGGGGAGGAGGGGGGGCTCTACAAGCTCGTCTGGCAGAGGTTCGTGGCCTGCCAGATGGCTCCGGGACGCGATTCGCACACCGTCATAGACGTAGCGTGCGCGCCCGGGGAGTGGAAGATGCCGGACGGGCGCCTGGAGCCGCGGGGCGTTTTTCAGGCCCGGGGCAAGACCACGCTGTTCGACGGCTGGAGAAGGCTGGCGGGCGAGGACGCCACGGAGGAGGCCAAGTCCAAGCGCAAGCCGGCGCCGGGCGGCGAGGCGTCCGAGGGGGCGGACGACGAGGACGATTCCGGGGAGTTGCCGCTGCTTTCCGCGGGCGACGAGGTCAAGGTCCTCGGCTTGGAGGCCCGGAAGCGCAGCACCAAGCCGCCGCCGCGCTATACGCAGGCCGCGCTGATCAAGAAGCTGGAGAAGGACGGCATCGGGCGGCCGTCCACCTACGCCAACATCATGCGCACCATCATAGAGCGCGGCTACGTCGAGGAGCAAAAGCGCAAGCTGCACGCCACCGCGCTCGGGCTGTCGGTGACCGATTTCCTGGTGCGCCATTTCGCCGGTAATTTCATCGAGCTCGGTTACACGGCCAGGCTGGAGGACGACCTCGACCGGATATCCCGCGGCGAGGCCGATTGGGAACAGGTCGTCACGGAGGCGAGCTTCGCGGTCCTCAAGCTCGCCCGGGCCGCGGGACTGCGGGGCGACCCGCTGCGGACGAGCGTCCCTCGTTAGCGGTTTGGTCCCGCCGCCTGCGAAAAATCTGCGAAAATATCTTCGCATCGTCCGCGCGCGGCTTTCGGGCGCCGGACTTTCCCGTGCGGTATAATTTGGCGCACGCGCGTTCGCGCGCGCGAAAACGAGGAGATCGCGCATGAAAAAGCTTATTTCACTCTCGATAGTCGCTTTGGCGGTGCGGGCCCAGGCCGCGCCCTTGCCTTGGCGGGTCAATTTCCAGGGCAAGCTGCTGGCCAATTCGGGCCCGCAGGCCGGGCGTCCCGTCAACGGCAACGTCAACCTGGTCTTTAACATCTACGACGCGCCCTCGGGCGGGAGCCTCCTTTGGGGGCCGGAAAGCCAGCCCGGCG
>JAQUMZ010000080.1 GCA_028717865.1 Elusimicrobiota bacterium
GCCTTGTGGCAGAAGGACATCGACATCGGGCTGTCGCTGCCCCAAAGCGCCAACCTGAGCCGCAAGCTCGAGGCGGCCCGGGCCAGCCTGGAGAACCCCCGCTACTTCCGCCTGGTCTACGCGGACGAAGGCGCGAGGATATTCGAGCTGCGCCCCGCGCCCTAGGCCATGCCCGAGCGTCCCTCCCGCCTGCCCTGGCTCGTCGCGCTCTGCGCGGCGCTCCTCTACCTGCGCTGCCGCTGCGCCTTCTTCAATTTCGACGGCGTGGCCTGCGCCATGGCCGTGGACCTGGGCGACTTGCGCCACCTCGCGCACGGCAACCATCTGCTCTACGGATTGCTCGGCTTGGCCTGGACGGGAACTTGGCGGCTCCTGGGCTACGCCGGCCCGGCTTTGCCGGCCCTGCAAGTCCTCGACGGCCTGCTGGGCGCCGCCGGGGCCGGATTGTTTTGCCGCCTGCTTCAGCGCAGGCTCAAGGTCCCCCCGCCGGCCGCGGCGGGCGCCAGCGCGGGACTGGCCTTGTCCTACGCCTGGTGGTTCTGGAGCCTGGAGGCCCAAGTCTACATGCTGGGAGCGGTCTTCCTCGTCTTGGCGGCCGACGAGGCCCTCGCCGACGAGCCCGACCCCGTCCGGACGGGTCTCTGCCACGGCCTGGCCATATTGGGCCACGTCGGGCACGCCATGTTCGTCTTCTGCGTCCTGTATCTGCTGCGCCGCCCGGGCCGCACGCCGAGGCTCTGGGCGCGCCACGCGGCGGCCGCGGCGATCGTGGTCCTGGCCGCCTACGCGGCCGCGGCGGCGCTGTGGGTCCGGCCGCAGACCCTGGAACAATGGCGGCTCTGGCTGCTGGGCAGCGCGGCGCTGACCCCCGATCGCGGCTTTCGCTGGCACGGCGGCTACGGCGCCGAGGCGGCGCTGAACTGGGCGCTCTCGACCCTGCGGATATTCGCCGACCCGTCCGGCTTGCCCCGGCCTTGGTCGGCCCTGGGCTGGGGGCTCGCCGCGGCGGGCCTGGGCGCGGCCGGCGCGGGCGCCGCGCGCTCGCCCCGCCTGGGCCGCGCCTGCCTGCTCTGGCTCGCCGGCTACGGCGCGCTTTTCCTGTCCTGGGAGAGCTCGACCATCGTCTATCGGGTGACCGACCTCATGGCGCTGTGGCTGCTCATAGCGCTGGCGGCCGGCCGCCGCGGCCGGCTCGGCTGGACCCTGGCCGGCGCCGCCGGCGTTTTGGGCGCGTTCAACGGCCTGCTGCTCATCGCGCCCGCCTGCGACCCGTTGCGCAACGCCGAGCTTCAAGAGGCCCGGCTGGTCGGGCGCGCGACCCCGGAAAACGCCTGGGTGGTCGCCCACGCGCGCGATCAGGTTTACATTCCCTACTTCGGCCACCGCCGGCCCTTGAACCTGCGCTACCTACCCACGGACGAAGGCCTGCGCGGCCGTCTCGACGCCCTGGCGGCTTTGGAGCAGCCGGCGTTCATCACGAGCCGGATATTGCGCGAGGCCGGACGGGGAAAGTTCTTCCGGGCCTACGGCCTGGAGCCCGCCGCCGAGGGTCTTTACCGGATCGTCAGGAAAGGCCAGCCCAGCGGCAGCAGGCAGAAAAAATTGAACGCCGCGCCGGCGGCCAGGAAGGGCCCGAAGGGCACCGGGTCGGCCAGGCGAGGCCTTCCGCGCGCCACCAAGCCGACCCCGTAGCCGGCTCCGAGCAGGGAGCCCAGCATCAGGCTGTCGAAGGCCCCCACGCCGCCCGACCAGGCGCCGATGCCGGCCAGCAGTATGAGGTCTCCGCCGCCCATGGCTTCCTTTTTAAACACGCGCTTGCCCGCCTCGGCCGTGAGCCAGCAAAGCAGGAAGCCCGTCGCCGCGCCCAACGCGGCGCCGCCCACGGCGGCCGGCCACGTCCCCCGGCGCAGGAGGGGATTGAAGGGCGCGGCGGCCACCCCCGCGACGACAAGACCGATGGAAAGCGCGGCGGGTATGAAGCCCGTATCCCAGTCGATCAGGGCTATGGCCAGCAGATCCGCCGCGGCCGCCGCGGCCAGCGCGCTCCAAAGCGGAGAACCCTGCCAGCGCAGCCACAGGGCCAGGCTCAGGCAGGCCATGAGCCCCTCGACTAGGGGATAGCGCATGGAAATGGCGCCCCCGCAGCGGCGGCAGCGCCCGCGCAGCAGCAGCCAGCTCAGGATGGGGATATTGTCGAACCAGGCTATGGGGGCGCGGCAAGAGGGACAGCGGGAACGCGGGAAAACCACCGACTCTTCCCTGGGCATACGCCAGGCCACGACGTTGACGAAGCTGCCGGCGCAGGCGCCGAGCCAAAAGGCCAGGAAACCGATCACAGCTTCGATGATAACAAAAAACGAAGGAGGCCTCCCATAAAGAGAGGCCTCCCTGTTTCCGTCAGTCCGGCCGGCTAGTTAATACTGCGTCCAGACGGAGCCCTTCGTGTCCGTGTGCGTGCAGTTGACCCACACGGTGCCGAAGTTGGCATCGGTGTTATCATTATTGTAGAGCCACCCGCCGCCAGAGTCATCGGACGACGTCCCGTCGGTCGCGACCGATGTGTCCGAGTGGTAGTTGGGCGCCTTGGCTGGAGGGATGACCGTCAGGTACTTGCCGCCTATGGTAAGGGCCGGCATTTCAGACGGATACTGCCCCTCCATGTCTCCGTAGTAGATGCTAAGCGCGGAACGAATCGCGCCCAAGTTGCCCTTCGACGCCCCTTCGCTGGACTTCCGGATCAGCTCGGCGAACTTCGGTATGGCGATAGCCGCCAATATACCAATGATGGCAACCACGATCATCAGCTCGATGAGCGTGAAACCCGAAGCTCCGAACTTCTTCATCTTCCTCATGCTATATACCCCCTTGCTGCCGTTATTATGATAATCAGGGTAAATAAGCCGGATCGGCAGCTTAAGTATACGCATGAGTCTGACATAAGTATAAGGGTTCTGTCAACTTCCGTCAACGTGACTAACGGCACAGGCGAATCTTGGGCGAGGGGGGACTTGAACCCCCAAGGCCTTGCGGCCATACGGTCCTGAGCCGTACGCGTCTGCCAGTTCCGCCACCCGCCCGCATGAACCGCTATGGCATTATCCAAGCGGCGTGTGATACAATCAGCATTCTAGCAAAAATAGGCATGGGCAAGGCAAAAAAAGAAGAAGCCGACGAAAAGCGCGTGGTGGCCACGCACCGCAAAGCGCGCCAGTTCTACGAAATCCTGGAGGTCTTCGAGGCCGGCCTGTGCCTGGTCGGCCCCGAAGTCAAATCCCTGCGCGCCGGACAGGCCTCGCTCGACGGCTGCTTCGGCCGGCACGAGGGGGACGAGCTCTTCCTCTTCAATTTCTACATCCCCCCCTACAAGTTCAACACCAGCGCCGAGCCCCTCGACGCCCGCCGCACGCGCAAGCTGCTCCTGGCCAAAAACGACATCCTGCGCATCGGACGCACCCTGCGGACCAAGGGGCTGACGCTGGTCCCGCTGGAAGTCTATTTCCGCCGCGGCTGGGCCAAGGTCGCCATCGCCCTGGCCAAGGGCAAGCGCGGGCCGGACCGGCGCGAGGACCTCAAGAAGAAGGCGGCCTATCGGGAAGCCGAGAAAAGCTTCAAGGGCAAGTACCGCGGCTAACCCAAGCCGAATATCCGACTTCCGCAGGACGTGCGGCCGCAACCGTTAAACCCCTCGCGATCCCGCCAGGGATCGCGAGGCCGGCCCGACTATTCCTTGGTCGGGACGATAGTATTGAGTTCGGTGAAAATGGGCGAGAACTCGCCCAACTCTTCGGTTCCGCATACCGCCTGGCGCGCGCACGAGGAACAGGGCGCGCGCGGGTTCGCGCGCCGCACGGACGCGCGCGAACCTTGGTACGGCGGGTGCCGGCGTAAGGCGGCATTTCTGCGGCCACAGCCGTTAAACCCCCTCGCGATCCGCCAGGATCGCGAGGCCGGCCCGACTATTCCTTGGTCGGGACGATAGTATTAAGTTCGGTGGAAATGGGTGAGATATCGCCCAATTCTTCGGTTCCGCATACCGCCTGGCGCGCGCGGGTTCGCGCGCCGCACGGCCGCGCGCGAACCTTGGTACGGCGGGAGGCCGCGATGGGAGGCATTTCGCGGCCTCAGCCGTAAAACCCCTCGCGATCCGCAGGATCGCGAGGCCGGCCCGACTATTCCTTGGTCGGGCCGATAGTATTAAGTTCGATGGAAATGGCCACTCGAAACGCGGCTAACCCAAGTCGAAGAGCTGTTCGGGCTTGAAGGAACTGCCCTCCCAGACCAGGTCCGCCAGCCAGCCCGTCGAACGTTCGGGATCCATGGGGATGAACTTCGCCGTCGCCGACGCCAGTTCCTCGCCCGCCTCGCCGAGGACCCGGCCCGCGGCCAGGACCATGCGCGGGCCGGCCCGGACGACCTCGCCCTCGGCGCGCAGGCGCATGCCGACCAGGACGGGCCGCCGCAGACGCGCCGACAGCTCCGCGGTGACGCAAGGCCGGCGGCTGCGCGCCATGGCGGCCCAGGCCATGGCCTCGTCGAGCAGGGCCATGGTGACGCCGCCGTGGACGAAATCCCTCCAGCCCAGGTCCGCCGGCCGCGCCGCGTGCTCCAAGACCGCCCGCCCCCCCTCCAGCCGGCAGCGCGCGCGCAAACCGTGGGGATTGTCCTGCCCGCAGACGAAGCAGGCCCGGGTCCAAGGCAGAGCCAGGGAACCGGTCCGGAAGGACTCCGCGGGCGCGGGCACGACTAGAAGCGCACGCCGAGGCCGGCCTCGGCGCCGCTTTGGCCGTGGACGAGTATATAGGCCGCGTTGAGGTAGACGAAGGACCAGGGCCGCGCCCGGCCGGACTCGGCGGTTCCCGCGCCGTAGTTCCAGGGCCGCAGCGTTACGCCCGCCGTATAACGGGTTTCCAGCACGGATACGGTCGAACCGTCGAGGGCCGGCTCCAGCTTCGAGGCTCGGACCACGAGGCGCGTGCGGTCCACGCCCCCGCCGATGTACGGCGTGATCACGTTATTGCCCAGCGAGCAGACCAGGCTGCCGCCCACGTGGCTGGCGGAGAAATACTGGTGGACCACCGAGTGGGCCGCGCCCGAAATCAGAAGCTGCGGCGTCCAGGGCTTGTCCGGAGCCTTGAACACTCCGTAGCGAAGGCCGCCGCCCGCGATGGTCAGGCCCTCGTAGCTTACGCCCCGGATGAACCCGTCGAACCGGTAGGGCAGGCCGATCTCGGCTTGAACCCAGGGCACCCCGAATTCCTTCACGCCCTTGCGGCGCAGTATGCCGTCGCCGCCCTCGGGCCGGAACTGCATGCCCATGCGCACGCCCGCGTCGAAACCCGAGAAGCCCAGGGGCCGGCCGCTGTGGAAGGCCGCCGAGCCGAGCACGCCCCCCAAGTCCCGGGCGAAAGGCTTCAGGGAAGGGCCGTCGGCGAACTGCTCGAAACCGCCGTACACGTCGGCCGCCGCGGGAACGGCGGCGCCGGCCGAAGCCAGAAGCAGCAGGACGCATGTCATCAGACGGTTCATGGGGAACCCTCGATTTTCAATTTAGAACGGCATATTCCCGTGCTTCTTGGGAGGACGCTCGGGCTTCTTGGTCTGCAGGAACTGGAAAGCCCGGATGACCTTCCGGCGGGTCTGCCGGGCGTCGATCACCTCGTCCACGTAGCCCCGCCGCGCGGCCTGATAGGGCGAGGCGACGTCCCGCGCGTATTCGGAGATCAGGGCCTGCCGGACCGCGTCCGGATTCGGGGCCGCGCGCAGCTTTTCCGCCCAGAGGATGTCCACCGCCCGGGGCGGCCCCATCACGGCGATCTCGGCGCCGGGCCAGGCGAAGTTGACGTCGCCGCGGACGTGCTTGGAGGCCATGACCTCGTAGGCGCCGCCGTAGGCCTTGCGCATGACGACCGTGACCTTGGGGACGCTGGCCTGGCAGTAGGCGTAAACCAGCTTGGCGCCCTTGCGGATGATGCCGTTGAATTCCTGCTCCAGCCCGGGCCAGTAGCCCGGGACGTCGACCAGGGTCAGGATCGGGATGTTGAAGCAGTCGCAAAGCCGCACGAAACGCGCCGCCTTCTCGCTGGCGCCGATGTCCAGGGAGCCGGAAAGATGCGCGGGGTTGTTGGCCACCACGCCCACGGCCTCCCCGTTGAGGCGGACGAAGCCGACGACCATGTTGCGGGCGAAGCCCTTGTGCACCTCCAGGAACTGGTGGCCGTCGGCGAGCTCCCAGATCACCTCGTGCACGCGGTAGGGCTTCTTGGACTCGGCCTCCGACAGGCCGCCCAGCAGCTCGCTGGGGCGCCGCGGATCGTCCGAAGGCATGACGGGCTTGGGCCGCGCGCGGCAGTTCTGGGGCAGGTAGTCGAGCAGTTCGCGCATCTGGCGGAAGCAGTCCTGTTCCGAGCCGGCCAGGAAATGGCACACGCCGGAGCGCGTGCTGTGCATGGCGGCCCCGCCGAGGGATTCGTGATCGCAGGCCTCCCCCGTGGCGTCGGCGACCAGCTCGGGCGCGGTCAGGTACATATGGCTGCCGCCGTCGACCATGAACACGAAGTCGGTCAGCGCCGGCACGTAGACCGCGCCCCCCGCGCAGGGGCCCAGGACCGCGGCGATCTGCGGCACCAGTCCGGAGGCTTGCACGTGCCGGTAGAAAATCTCCCCGTAGCCGCCCAGGGAATCCACGCCCTCCTCGAGCCGGGCGCCCGCCGAGTCGCACAACGCCAGGATGGGGATGCCCGAGGCGATCGCCAGGTCCAGGACCTTGCAGATCTTGCCCGCCTGGGCCTCGCCCATGGTGCCGCTCCAGACGGTATAGTCCTGGGCGTAAAGGGCGACGCTTCTGCCGTTGATCCGGCCGAAGCCCGCGACCACGCCGTCGCCGCTCATGGGCGCGCCGGCCGGAGCGCGCGCGCGGCTCTCTACGAGCAGGTCGGTCTCCTCGAAAGAATCCTCGTCCAGCAGGAGTTCCACGCGCTCGCGCGCGGTCAGCTTGCCCGCGGCGTGCTGGCGCGCCGCCGCCTCGGCCCCGCCGCCGAGGGCGGCGCTGCGCACGCGCTCGCGCATCTGGGAAAGCCGCGTGACCGGCGGATGCTGGTGCTTGGCCCGCTTGCCCGCGCCCATGGTCACCAGGCCCCGCCTTGGGCGGCCAGGACTTCCGCGAAGGCCGCGACCACCGCCGGGTCGAAGCGGGTGCCCTTGCCGGCCTCGGCCTCCCGCAGCGCGCCGCGCTCCAGCTCCTGCGCCGGCACGCCCAGCATGCGCAGTTCCTCCATCGCCTCGACCAGCCCCAGGATGCGCGCGCCCATAGGTATGTTTTCCCCCTTGAGCTTCCCGGGATAGCCGAGGCCGTCGAAGCGCTCGTGGTGGTGCCGGATGGCGGGCAAGGCGCCCTCGACCATCTTGATGCCTTCGAGCATCTTGACGGAGAGCAGGGTGTGCATCTCGTCGGAGGGGCTCACCGCGCCCAGGTCGGCCAGGACGCGCTGGTTCTTGAAGGCGATATAGCCCACGTCGTGCAGCAGGCCCGCGTAGTAGAGCATCCGATACTCGTACTCGTCGACCCCCATGGCCCGCCCGATGGAGCAGGCGAGCTTCGCGCAGCGCACGGGATGCTCGGCCATGTTGGGCTTGGCCGTCTCGATGACCCCGACGATCAGCTCCAGCATGTGCGAGAAGAAGTTCTTCTGCTCGGCGATGATCTTGGTGTTGGTGATGGCGACCGAGGCCAGGCTGGCCAGGCTGGAGAGCAGGCCGATGTGCTCCTGGTCGTAGCCGCCGGAGCATTTGTTGAGCACCTCCACGACTCCGACGAGCTCGCCGCGGAACTCCATGGGCACGCACAGCAGGGACTTGGTCACGAAGCCCGAGGCCTTGTCGAACTTGCCGGCGAAGCGCGGGTCTTTTCGGCAGTCGTTGACCACTTCGGGCTTGCGGTGCTGGGCCACCCAGCCGCCGATGCCCTGTCCGATGGGCAGGGTCATGGTCTTGAGCGCCTTGGCCTGCTCGCCCGAGGCCACCTTGAAATAGAGATGCTTCTTGTCGTCGGTCACCAGCATGATGGCGCTGGCCTCGGAATCCAGCAGCCGCTCGGCCGCCGCCCCGATCTTCTGGAGCAGGTAGTCGAGATCCATCGTGGAGTTGAGGCTGCCCGCGATGGAAAAAAGCTCCAGCGCGGTGCCCACGTTCATGCGCCCGGACGCCGGGGCGGCGGCTTTATTCTGCTCGGCCATGTCTCACTCCGTTCCGCCCAGGACTTCGCGCACCGTGGTCAACCCCAGCTTGACCTTCTCCAGGCCGTCCTGCACGATCAGGCGCATGCCTTCCTTCATCGCCTCCTTGCGCACCGGATCGGCGGCCACGTCCTTCAGGCAGAACATGCGCAGGCCGTCGGACATCACCAGCAGCTCGTGCATGCCCACGCGGCCCTTGTAGCCGAGGTTCTTGCAGGCGTCGCACCCTCCCCCCGGAGGCGGGCCCTGGATCTTGGTCCCGGCGGGCAGTTCCACCCCGTTCTCCTTGAAGATCTTCGTCTCCTCGGGAGTCGGATCGTGGGGGACCTTGCACTCGGGGCACAACCGCCGGGACAGCCGCTGGGCCAGGACCGCCTTGATCGTGCTGGCGACCATGAACGCCGGCAGTCCCATGTCGGTCAGGCGCGAGATCGTGGAGGAGGCGTCGTTGGTATGGATGGTGGAGAAGACCAGGTGGCCGGTCATGGCGGCCTCCATGGCGATGTGCGCGGTCTCCTCGTCGCGGATCTCGCCGACCATGATGACGTCGGGGTCCAGGCGCAGGAAGGAGCGCAGGGCGGTGGCGAAGTCGAACTTCTTGCCCTCCCCGAGCTTGAGGTCCGGGTTGACCGGGACCTGCACGATGCCGTCGAGGTTGTATTCCACGGGGTTCTCGGCCGTGAGGATCTTGATGTCGGGCCGATTGACGTGGTTCAAGGCGCCGTAGAGCGTGGTGGATTTCCCCGAGCCCGTGGGGCCGCAGACGAGCACCAGCCCGAAGTTCTTCTTGCCGCCGATGCCCTTGAGCAGGCCGAGGAAGGTGTTGAGCGTGTCCGGCATGAAGCCCATCTTCGTGATGTCCACCTGCACGGAACGGCGGTCGAGTATGCGCAGGACCGCGGACTCCCCGTAGACCGTGGGCACGATCTCGACGCGGAACTCCACGGGGTTGCCGCCGGCCAGGATCTGGATGCGGCCCGACTGCGGGATGCGGCGCTCCGTGATGTTCATGGAGTTCGTCATGATCTTGAGCTTGGCCGAGATGGCGCTGCGGTAGGCCCAGGGGATCTCAAAGGGGCCGGCGCGCAGCATGCCGTCGACGCGGTAGCGCAGCAGCACCTTGGAGTTCTTGCCGTTGGGGTCCTCGAAGGGCTCGACG
>JAQUMZ010000081.1 GCA_028717865.1 Elusimicrobiota bacterium
TCCAGGCGGTAGGAGCGGCTGGCCAGGCCCCGCCAAGTCGCCCGGTACCAAAGCGGCTCGACGACCGCCGGGACGCTCAAGACCGCGCGCCGCTCTTCCCGGCGCTCCCAAGCGGCGCGCCGCCAGGAATCCGAGGCCTTGAGCCACAGCTGGACGTCTCCGGCCGCCGCGGGCCCCCCGCCCGCGACCAGGCGCGCCGTGATGGCGGCCGGCTGGCCCGCGGTCCATACGCAATCCCCGGGCTCCAGGACGACGAACCGCTCCAGCGCCACGTCCCGCCAGGGAGTCAAAACCCTTTCCCAGGAGGCGCGGCCCAGCCACGGCCAGCTCAGGGCGCCCGCCAAGCCCAGGACCGCGAGCAGACGCAGCGGCCGCGAGGGCACCCAGCGGAAAACGGGGCGCGGCGGCAGGCCCGCGAGCAGGGCCTCCGTGGCTTCCAGATGCGCCTGGGCCAGGCGGCGCGAGGCGTGCCTCGGCCGGGCGCGGGAGAGGTCCCACGCGGAGCCAAGATAGGGGCGCAGGGACGGATGCTCGGCGGCCGCCGCCTCGATGACCGCGGGCCAAGCGTCCGTCCGCCAGGGCCGCCGCAGCACGAAGACCCAGCCGGCCGCGAAGGCCAGGACGGCCGCGGCGCCGAGCGCCTCGCGCGCCGGCCGGGAAAGGAGGAAAACCGCGTCCAGCCAAAGCAGGACGGTAAGGGCGCACAGACCGGCGCAGAGCAGCCGGGCCGCGCCCTCGCGCAGCAGCAGCCAGGAGCGCTGCCGCCGCCAAGCTCGAGTCCGTTCAGCCAGTTCGCCCATGCCTCACCGATGAACGCGGAATCTCAGGATGGCCGGAATTATATAAGAATTCCGGCGCGAGCAGGAGGGACCGCGCGTCTGTCGCGGCCGTTAAAACCCCTCGCGATCCGCAAGGATCGCGAGGCCGGCCCGACTATTCCTTGGTTCCCAAGGGAATTTGGGGAATGCCTGACATCATTAGTCCGGCGGCTTGAACTGGGAGCGGTTCAGGCGCGCCTCGACGGCGTTGATTTCCTTGATTTGCAGCCGCCGCTGTTCGGTCTGGCGCGTAGCGCGGACGCCCGGTCCGCGCAGGTTCCTTTTCTCGGACTCCAGCAGTATGTCCTCGGCCCGGATGAGCGACACGTGGCCGGTCCGCCCCGAGAAGATAAAAGCGACGCGGCGGGCGACGTCGTTGAAGGCGTCCCACTCGTTGAAAAGGGTCTCCAGGAGGATCTTGAGCACCGCGCCCAGGCCGATGAGGCCGAAGGCAAGGGTGCTGATGAATTTCACGTAAAGTTCCACGGGTTTCTCCCCGTTTAAATTGTAGCCTGCCGCCGCGGCGCGACGCAGGGCCGATGGAGCCCAAGCGGTCCGGCAAAGGACCCATTCCGGGGCGGGCCCTTGGGCCCATTCGGGTCGGCTGCAAAGCCAGGGGGCCGGCGTCAAACGAACGCCGGCCCCCTTTGCGCCGCCGGACCCGGCTTAGTAAGGAAGCTCCTGGCCCGGACGCCTGCGGATCACCTCATCGGTACTGATCTTGCTGTTGACCCGGCTGAACGAGAACTCCTCAAGTATGACGCTCTTGCTCACCAGCGTGCCGGAGGGCTGGGCGGCGCCGGTGACCTGGGACGTCAGGTCCACGACGGCCTGCGGATTGTCCCCCACGACGACGTCCAGGGGCTGGTTGTAGATCACGACGTCCATCTTCTTGTTCCACCAGCCGCCCCAGGATTTCATCTCGAAGCGCCGGGTCACCCGGGCGTTGACGCGGAGCGTCTCGCCCCGGTAGAAGTCCAGCCGGTCATCATTGACCACGAGCTCGACCTTGCCCTGGTTGTCGCGCAGGAAGACCCTCACCTTGTCGGACTCCGGAGCGGAGCGCAGCTTCGCCCCGGCGACCAGGGTAACATTCTCGCTCGACCACTGCCGGTCCTCCAGCTTGACCGCGTACTTATAAGAAGCGCCCGACAGGTCGTAGCGCGGGCTGCCCTCGCCGTCGTAGCTGACCCGGATCACGTCCGACTCCCAGGGCAGGTCCGACATGCCGGGGAGGGGCGACTGGGCTCCGCTCATGTCGAAGGCCACGTTGACCGTATACACACGCGGCTCGTCCTCCCGGGACCAACGCACGCAGCGGGCGTCGTAGTGGTCGAAACGCTCTTTCCAATGCGTGCCGTAGAAGCCGCCCTCGACCCAGTCGTAATGATAGATCGCGCGGTAATAGCACTGCTTGACGTCACGGTAGACATGGCTGGTCAACGAGCGGGTGTGCACGCGGGCCTGGTTCTCGGCCGTGCGCACGATGCGCGCCGAATCCTCGGTGCGCATCCAGCCGGTTTTAAAGACCTGGGTCCAGGGGAAGTATTGGCTACGGTAAACGTAGCGGTTCTCGCCGACCCGCTCGAAGTTGGGCCGCATGTAGTCCGAGGGCAGGTCGTCCCACCAATCGTAATAATCCCAATCCGTGTTCCACCAATTAGGCGGCGGAGGCGGGAAGGAGTTGCGCCACACCGGGGTCGGCCGCGAAGGCGGAGTGCTTCCAGTGTTCGGCGGCAGGCTGCCGCCGCCGCTGCCCGGAAGCCCTTGATGGCCCGGTTTCTTGTCGCCGCTGCTGCCCGCAGGGCCCTTGCGGACCTCGGGTTTCTCGCCGCTGCTGCCCGCGGGGCCCTTGCGGACCTTGTCCGTATCCTTGCTGCTGCCCGGAGGCCCGCCCGCGAGAACGCCCATCCCGGACAGCGAAGCCTCGGCCGGCGCGTCGCGCAGCAGGCCCGAGTGGTCGAAGTCCACGGACACGGCCCGCGTCAACGCCGGCGCGGGCGCCACGGGCACCAGTTGCACCTGGGGCCGGCCTTCCTGGGAGGCGGACCCCGAACCTGCAGTCAGGATCACCGAGTTGCCGCGGTAGCGCTTCCCCGGGAAAAGCTTCGTCTCGAGCGTCTGCGCCGCCGCCTCCGACACGCCGCTCAGGGTGAGGGCGGATGGCCCGGCCTCGCAGCGCAAGGCCTCGCTCGTCAGCCCCCGCGCCTCGGCCTGCAACGACTGGCAGGCCTCGGGCGCGGACAGTTGCTTGTCTTCGGCCCGCAAAGGACCGCAGGCCAGGGCCAGGAGCAAAGCGGCCCCGATCATTTTGCCGTGCAACATATATTTTTTACCTCCCATATTATTGAGCCTCGTCAGATTTCGAAGCGATCCTTAAGCCACTTGATGATCCAACCGAACACTGTCTGCTCGTCGGTCCCGCCGTTCGAGAAGCTGCCCTTGCCGTCCGCGCCGTAGGCCTTGTAGGAGGCGCTGTTGTAGGCGGCTTCGTCCAGGCGGGGAGCCGCGGCGGGGATGGACTGTCCGTCCTTGGAGTCGCCGGGGCGGAAGTATTTCCGGTCAAACTGCTCCCACAGGGAGTACCCGAAGCCCGAGCTCTGGTCATACGGGAAGAGGTCCCGGGCCCAGGTGAAGAAGGTGCTTTCGATCAAATGCCCGGTGTTCGTGCCGACGCCCTGGGCCGCGGCCCGGGCGGCGTTGACGAGCTGTTCGAACCAGTTCCATTCCACGTAAGAAGAGCGATCGCCCTGGACGGCCGCGTAATCCTTGTCCGTGGCCCAGGAGCGCGAGGTGCCGTTGGTGAGGTCCACGAACACGCGCACCATGTTCATGAACGATACCGCCAGCTTGTCCGCCGAGGCGGGGATGGCGTCGTACCAGGCGTTGAAGAACACCTGCTCGCGCGCGATGACCGAGGCGATGAACTGCCAGGGCGCCCCGCGGTAGATGTCCTCCCAGCGGCCGTTGTCGCGGTTGAGCAGATCCCAGGTCAGCACTATGACCGGACGCCGGTAGGAATCCTCGGTCGCGGCGGCCATGTAGCGGTCCCCGCGGTCGGGGTCGAGCAGGAAGTAGCCGCCCCTATTCTGGAACTCCTGATCCAGCGACCGCGACGTCTCGCTGCCGTCGACGGCATAGCGCATGGCCGCCCGGACCTTGGCGTCCTCGTTGTAATCCAGCCGGCGGTAGCCGTTCAAATCCGGGCTTGCGGCCGAAGGCCCCCCCACGAAGGAAAGGCCGTCGAATCCCCGGGCCGACTCCGTCCAGGCCGAAGCGGGACCGGCCTCGGCCGCGGCATCGTTTTTGAGGGCCTGCGTCTGGAAGCTTTCCAACGCCTGCAACGCCGGAGCCTGAGCCGGCTGCGCGGCGGGCAGGGCCGCCGCCGTCTGGGGAAACGCCGCCGGCGCGGGCTGCGCGACCAGCGGGCTCTGGGTCCGCGGCAGGACCGAAGTCAAACCGGGCGGAACCGCGAGCGGCGCTTGCAGTTGCTGCCCCGGGACATTCAGCGCACCCGGCTTGACCGCGAACGGAACGCCGGCCATGCCCGCGCGGCCGGCTATCGGAGCCGTGCGCATGACCGCGGCCCGCGCCGATCCGGCCAGCAGGCCCGCGAAAACGGCAATCAGGATTCCCTTTCTCATATTCAACCTCGATGTATCCGGCATGGCTGCGTCCTGGAAAGCGATATTAATAATATCGGCCCAAACCGGCATGGGCCGACCAGTAACGGCTTGGACCGGCATTAAACCCAGGCGCCAGCGGGCCCTTTAGCGCGGCAGGGCCTAGGCCGGCGGTTTTTCAAGGCCCATGAGCTATAATTGAAGCGTGCCCCTCTTCCGCATCAAGTCGCCCTTCCGTCCCGCCGGCGACCAGCCCCAGGCCATCGCGAGCCTGACGCGCCGCTTGCGCGAGGGCGCGCCCCATCAAGTCCTGCTTGGGGTCACCGGCTCGGGCAAAACCTTCACCGCCGCCCACGTGATCGCCGAATTGCAGAAGCCCACCCTCGTCATTTCGCCGAACAAGGTCCTGGCCGCCCAGCTCTACTCCGAGTTCAAGGCCTTCTTTCCGGACAACGCAGTCGAATTCTTCATCTCCTACTACGACTACTATCAGCCGGAAGCCTACGTCCCGGCCACCGACACCTATATTGAAAAGGACTCCTCCATAAATGACCGCATAGACCGCCTGCGGCTCAAGTGCACGAGCTCCCTGCTCTCGCGCCCCGACGTGATCGTGGTGGCCTCCGTCTCCTGCATCTACAACATCGGCTCGCCGGAGACTTACAAGGAATCCTCCATCCCGCTGGAGGTGGGATACAAGACCACCCGCGGCCGCCTGCTCGAGGACCTGGTCCGCATCCACTACGAGCGCAACGAGACCGAGTTCGTGCGCGGCCGCTTCCGGGTCAAGGGCGCGGTCGTCGACGTCTTCCCCGCCTACATGGAGACCGCCCTGCGCGTGGAACTGGGCGACGAGGCGGTCACGGCCATCACCGAATTCGACCCCCTGACCGGGGACCGCCTGCGCCGTTTGGATCGCGAGTGGATATATCCCGCCAAGCACTTCGTCACCTCCGGGCCCCAGTTGGATACGGCCCTGGCCGCCATACGCGCGGAACTCGCCCAGCGCCTGGAATATTTCCGCAAGACGGGCAAGCTGCTGGAGGCCCAGCGCCTGGAGCAGCGGACCCGCTACGACCTGGAGATGCTCCAGCAGGTGGGCTTCTGCCACGGCATCGAGAACTACTCGCGCCATTTATCCGGCCGCCCGCCCGGCGAGCGGCCGTTCTGCCTGCTGGATTTCTTTCCCAAGGACTGCCTGACGCTCATCGACGAGTCGCACGTCGCCATCCCCCAGATCAACGGCATGTACGAGGGCGACCGGGCGCGCAAGCAGACCCTGGTGGACTTCGGCTTCCGCCTGCCTTCCGCCCTGGACAACCGGCCCCTGAAATTCTCCGAGTTCGAGGCCCTGGCCGGCCAGCGCGTCTACATCTCCGCCACCCCGGGGCCCTACGAACTCAAGCGCAGCGCCGGCGAGATAGTCGAGCAGGTCATCCGCCCCACCGGGCTGGTGGACCCCGAGGTGCTCATCCTGCCCAGCGCCGGACAGCTCGACGATCTGATGCGCCGCATCCGCGAGCGCGCCGGGCGCAAGGAGCGCGCCCTGGTCAACACCCTGACCAAACGCGCCGCCGAGGACCTGGCCGAATACCTGGCGGGCCAGGGCCTGCGCGTGCGCTACCTGCACAGCGACATCGACTCCCTGGAACGCATCGCGATACTCCAGGACCTGCGCGCGGGCAAGTTCGACGTTCTGGTGGGCATCAACCTCCTGCGCGAGGGCCTGGACCTGCCCGAGGTCTCGCTGGTGGCGATCCTGGGGGCCGACCACGAGGGCTTCCTGCGCTCCGAGACGACCCTCATCCAGATCGCCGGCCGGGCCGCGCGCAACGTAGGCAGCAGCGTCGTGCTCTACGCCGACCAGCGCACGGGTTCGATGGAGCGCGCCCTGTCCGAGATGGACCGCCGCCGCGCCAGGCAGCTCGAGCACAACCGGCGCCACGGCATTACGCCGCGCACCATCGTCAAGGCGGTCTCCCAGCTCGAGGAATTCCAGAGCTCGGCCAAGCGCTCGGGCCTGGAGCTGCTGCGGCGCACCGAGAGGCCGCTTTCGGCCAAGGAGATACCCGACCTGGCCGCCGAGATCGAATCGCGCATGCGCCAGGCGGCCGACAACCTGGACTTCGAGCTGGCCGCGGCCCTGCGCGACGAGTGGCTGGAACTGCGCGAGATGGCCGCGATGGGGGTCAAGGGGGGCTCGACCAAGCCCTCTCGACGTAGGCCTGCTTCAAGGACTTGAACACCCGGTGCAGGTCCCGGGCGTCGCGGAAGGTCCGGGAGGCCTCGGCCAGCACCGCCGGATCGTAGATCAGGAAGGGATGCATCTGCCCGTCGCCTATGCCGCCGTGCTCGGAGATCACGGTGTATTTGTCGTTGTAGTCCAGGGTCGCGCCGTCCTGGTACGGCGCGAAGACCACCACGTCGCCGGCGTCGTCGAGCCGCAGGTAATCCTCGATCTGGTCCGCCAGGGCCGCCTCGGACATCCGGGCGTCCTGGTACCCGGCCAACGGATCGACGCCTTCTGAAACGGAGAGCCGCCCGCCCCGGATCGAGGCTTTCCCCGCCTTGGCAAGCAGGACCGCGTCCGGCCCGCTTCTCACGGCGACCATGCCGACGGCCTCGTGCCCGGCCAAGGCCTTTAAAAAGCCGGGGTATAAACGCTCGACCACGGACATATCCGCGTGGCCTTCGCGGCCGCGCAAATAAAGCGTCTTGACCATACGCGAAATTATAAGGCTCGCGGCCCGGCCCCATAAGGGCCCGGCGGCCCAGCCCGGCCCGGTCCTTTGGCCCAGGCTGCACGCCCCCCGACGGCCCATGCCCCGGACCCATCAGCGACTCATACTACGATCGTGAGCAGGCTGCTGCTTTTGGGCTGGTTCGGCGTCCTAGCCGCAGTTCCGAGCCGGTCCGCGGATTGCCCGCCCTTTACGCCCGAAATCGAGCAGGCCTGGGGCATCGGCGAAGCCCGCTGGCGGCAGGAATGCGCGTTGGGGCGGGATCCTCGGATCGTCCTGGGCGAAATCAGCCGGGAATTCGTCAGCCGGTGCAAGCAGGATTTCCAGGCGCAGGCCCCGGCCGGGATGGTCCCGCCCGAAAAAGTAGCGGAACTTTGCGGACAGGGACGGCCGGGAGAAACGCGTCTGAAAGGGCTTCTGCGGGGCAATCAGCCGTCCTCCGATCCCGGCGCCCTCGCGTCCTTGATGAATTTTCCGGCCGCCGGCTCCTTTGCCTCCGCGCTGGACGGCTGGTACGATGGCGGCGCCGCGAGGCCTCCCGAAGGCCCGCTCCTGCCCGTAATCGGGTCCGTGCCGCACCGACAGCTCGAGCAGCTGTTTCAATTCCCGGCGGACCCGGTCCAGAGGCGTTTCTTCGAGACGGTCTTGGGGCGCATGCAGGACACCGAGGAGGGACAAGCCCTGCTGCGCGACCTTTTCGCGGAAAGCGCCCGCTTCAAGCCGCCCAGGCGCATCAAGCTGGTCATGCGCGCTTGGGGAGGCAAGATCGCCCGCGTCGACGGAGTGTGGGGAATAGCGGAGGCCCTGGCGGGGACCGGCCTCGGCGATGACGACGCGTGGGAACTGGAGATGAATTCCATTTATCTGCGCTGGGCCGGCTTCCATGGCGGCAAACCGGCCGACTATGCCGACCCGGCCCTCGCTTTCGAGGACGCCGGGGCCACGGCCCTGCACGAGTTGCAGCACATCCTGCTGCGCAGGCGGGTCGCCGGCCGCGCGAAAAAATGGCTGTCGGTTTTCGAGCTGGATTACAACGACGAAAAGTTGGCCCGGCTCAAGGAGTTCGCTTTTTCTCTGCAAGTCCATTCCGGCCGGGAGACCGCGAACACCAAGGCGCTGCGCTGGCTGTTGGGGCTGTCGCAGACCGAGGCTGACCACCGCCCCGAGGATTTCTGGCTGATCCAGAATATCTACACCAAGGACTATTCGGTCATGCTGGCGGGCGCCGAGATGTCCGACCCTCTCTCGGCTTACCGAGGCCGGATCGCGGCGATAGAGAGGCAACTCGCCAAATGCGCGCGGAAGCTGCGCGACACGGAAGCGCTGTTGAAGGATATCGCCCGCTTGGAGGCCGATCCCGGCTTGAAGCCCAAGCTGGCCCATCTGCGCGCGAACACCAAAGCCAAGATCGCGGCCCTGAAGGAATCCAGCCGCAGTTACGAGAAGTCCCGGGCCGCCGTCAACAGCCAGATCAAGAAACTATCGAGGGACCGAGCCAGGTTGGCGGCCATCCGGGCCGCGGCCGCCGATCCCGCCTACGCGTTCGTGGCGCAAGAAGCGGAACGCGAAACGGCTCGTCTCAAGGCCCTGGTCGCCAGCCACCCGCTGCCGCCCCCACCGCAATGGCCGGAGGGACAGTTGACGGAAAAGGAGTTCAAGGCCATCCTGGCCCGACGGCGCCCGGGCGCGGCTCAATAGCCCTTGGGCATGACCGGCACCAGCCGGCCCTTGACCTTCTTGAAGTCGCCGAGGTTGGTCCGGATCCAATCCCGGACCTCTTGGATCTTGTAGCGGCCGGAGGAGGTCTGCGTGAAGACCCGCTCGATGCCCGCGTTGATGATCATGCGCTTGCAGATGCGGCAGGGCTCGGCGCCGTTGATGACCTCGCCCGTATCCGCCGCGACCCCCACCAGGTAGAGCGTCGCGCCCAGCATGTCGAAACGAGCCGCGTGGATGATCGCGTTTTGCTCGGCGTGCACCGCGCGGCACCACTCGTAATGCTCCCCTTTCGGGATATTGAGCTTGATGCGCACGCAGCCGCCCACCTCGGTGCAGTTCCTGGTGCTGCGGGGCGCGCCGGCGTAGCCCGTGGAGACGAGCTGGTCGTTGTTGACGATGACCGCCCCGTAGTGGCGGCGCAGGCAGGTGCTGCGGCGGGCCACCT
>JAQUMZ010000082.1 GCA_028717865.1 Elusimicrobiota bacterium
CGGACCAGCAGGGCGTTGAGCATCGCCTGGGCTAGGGTCACCAGCAGGCCGTCGATCATGTAGGCGCCGCCCCGGATCCAGAAACCGGCGGCGGGCGGTTCGATCGTTTGGGCGGCGGCTTCGGCCGGCGGCATGTTATCCATGTGTTCTCCTGAACAAGAGCAAGAGTATAGCGAGGGGGCGTCCTCGCGTCAAGGCGGGGGAATCCGCGACAAAGCCGTGGAGCGGCATTTCCCCTTGCGGCGCTGTTCGTGCAGGTTGGGCAGGGCGTGCTGCTCGAATCCCTCGGCTCCTATGCGGTCGGCCAACGCGGGATCGTCTATGAAAGGGTTGCGGTTGCCCTGGTACCGCTCCACGAGATCGTTGTGCCGGATTTCTTCGGGTTGCGGGGGATGCTCGCGGTTCCAGCGCAGGAACATCTCGATCCGGCCGTGAAAAAACGCCGCGTTGTACGCCCCTCGAAAAATCGCGAGATCGTAATAGCGGGTGTAGAAATACAGGATCGCGCGCGCGACCTGGCCCTTGGACTCGTCCGGCGGCTCGAAGACCCCGCCGCCCAGCTTGGCGCCGCCGTCGTTGGAGTATTCGGGATGCCCTTTCACCTCGCCGAAGGGCAGGTTGCTGCGCATGCTGTTGGGGTGCTGGAAGGTGGGCAGCAGATGGTGCAGATCGGAGCGCATGGGCAGGGACTTCGCGAAGAAGGACTGCGGCCAGGTGTGCTCGATATTCATGCCGGCGCTATCGGCCCAGCCGTCGTGGTTCTGGTCCCCGCGTTCGCGATAATCCCCGCCGTCGTTGCTGGTGCCGCGCACGAACACGCCCGAATAAGCGTCGACCACGCCGCGCACGCCGTCCCTTTCGACATTGTAAGCGGTCGAAAACATGTATGCCGAGGCCTCTTTATATTCGTGCTGGCGATAATGCCTTCCCGTCTCCTCGTGAAGGGTGCGCAGCAGGACGGCGCCGGATTCCGCCGTGCGCGCGCGGCTCGGGGCGGCCGCCGGGGCCGGGGGCGCGTCTACGACTACCGCGGAGCCGAAGTAGTGCCCGCCGCCGCCGTCGAAGGTCCGGGAGAGGACTTCGGATGCGGACAGCTCCGGCCGCTGATCCAAAGTTCGCCGGAGCTGGAGGGCGGCGTCCTGCGCCGGCTGCGGGACCGTTTCAATCCGGCTTTGGGGCTCGATTAGGCCGGAGGGCGTCTCGACCAGGCGGCCGTAGCCCGGTGCCTGGATGACGGGCGCCGCCAGCGCGAGGGCGTGGATGTTTGGGCCGGCCGCCAGAGCGGGAACGACCAGATTGGAGGCGATGGCCGGCGCGGCCGAAAGGGTCGTCCGGGCCGCGGCCGGCAGCACCGAGTTCGCGACGACGGGTCGGACCGCCTGCCGGCCCCAAGAGGGGACGGCGAGCGCCAAGGCCAGGAAAACCGCCCGGCCCGAGGCGGAGGAGAATGTCACGAGTCTAGTTTATGCCCGTGGCCGCGCGATTGCCTGGGGCTTTGGTCCCAGACGGCGGCGGCTGGAAGGCCTAGGGGCTCAGCGCTCGGCGGCGGCGCGCTCGCGCGAATAGACCTCGGCGAGCTCGAGGCCGCGGTCGATCCGCAGGCGGACGCCGCCCAGGGGCCGGGGCGCGACGCTTACCGTCGCGGACTTGATCCCGAGTTTCGGTATGGAGAACTCGAGCAGACGCCGGTCCCCGGCCGGGGCCGCCGAAACCTTCATGCGCTGGCCGCGGGCTTGGGCCAGCCAGAGCCAGGGACGCAGCAGCTCCCGGACCGCGGGCTCGACGGGCTCTTCGGCCTCGACGTCCAAGGCCAAGGGCGGCACGGCGCAATCGGAGAGGCTGCGGCAGACGGGCGTTCGCGGCCGTCTCAGGCCGGGCAGCCGTTCCAAGAGCGCCTCGCGGCCGGCCGGCGCGTCGGCCAGGGCGTCCTTGAGGCCGTCCTCGACCAGGGCCGGCGCGGCGCTCTGCGCGGCCTCGTCCACGGTCCGGCGCAGCGAGTCCTGCCGGCCGAGCCAGAGGCGCAGGCTGTCCTCCGCCTTGGCGGCGCCCTTGGGCAGCTGCAGGCGTGCCGACCCCGCCCAGAGCGGGCCGGCGAGCAAAAATAGAGCCAGAGCGGCCGTCATGATGCTATTATACAAGCGCCTTCGGCGGCGCGCTTGGGCCTTTGGACCCAATGCGTAGGCGCCGGAGGACTTATGCGCAAATTCTTGCTTTATACCGTGGTCGTCATAGTCGCGGCGGGCATAGGCTTCTCGGTCCAGTCGGCGAAGAACCGGGAACGCGTACGGCAGATGGCCGCCGCGCGCGACGCGTGGGAACAGAACGTCTCCGGGCCGGAAGATGGGGCGGACCGAGCCGTTTCCCTGCCGGGGCCGGCCGGGGAGGCGGACGCGGCGGCCGCGGCCCAGGCGCCGGCTTCGGCGACGCCGGTTCCGGCGGCGGCCGCGGCGCGTCCCGGCGCGGCTTACGCGGCCGGCAGTCCCATGCTCAGGGCGTTGTTGTCCGCCCCCGCCCGTTTTATCGTGGAAAAGACTCTGCTCGGCCGGCCCGAGGAGTTCCGCCGATTCTTGAGCGATCCCCGGCGCACCCGCCGCTATTTGAGCCATCCCCTGGTCAAGGAGATCCTGTCCGACACCGCGCTGGTGCGCCGCCTGGCGGGAAACCGGGCCGTCGTGGACGCCTTCCTGCAAAGCCCGGCCATGCAGGACCCCCGCGCGATCCAGGCCCTGGCCGACAGCGGGCTTTGCCGGAGCATTCTCCAGAGCCCGGGCGCCTCCGCCCTGGCCGACGACCCCGCTTTCGTGCGCGATCTTTTCGTCAATCCACGGACCGTGGCTTGGATTTCCAGCCATCCCGAGGCCGCCGCGGCCGTGGGCCGGCTCAACCAGGCGAAATAGCCGCATGGGCACCTTTCTCGCCGCCGCGCTGCTCGCCGCGGGCTGCGGCGCCTTGGCCCGGGGCCAGGACCGCCGCCCCGGCGTGCCGTCCGTCCATTACCGCGTCACGGACGCGGACCGCGCGGGGCAGATGAATCCCGTGCCGCGCTTCGTGACGCCGACCACTCCGCCGCGCTATCCGTATTATCCGCCTTCCGCGCGCTATTTCGATTTTATCGGTTCGGACTACGATCCGGGCGCGTCGCGCTACTCCCGGGAGCCCAGCCGCGCCGATGACGCTGCGCGCCGGTCGCCCGAGTTCGTGGACTTCAGCGACGAGTTCGCGGCCATCGTGGCCAAGTTCGTGGCCGGCCAGGCCGCCAAGAACCAGGGCGTTTTCGCGGTCAAGGACGACCGGGGCGGCTATCTTTTTCTCAAGCTCAAGTCGATCCGGCCGGGCAGCATCACCCGGATTTCCCCCACGGAGATATTCGGCTGCGTGGAGTTCGAGGGCGTCCGGGAGGCCGGACAGCGCTATGATCTGGACTTCTACCTGAGCAACGAGGATTGGGAATGGGAAGTGAGCCGGCTGCTCATCCACAAGGTCAACGGGCAAGCCCGCTTCCATTATGACAGCGAGCATCGGATCATGGCCCTGGAGCCCGGCGCCCGGCCCGAGCCGGCGCGCGTTCCCGCCCCCGCCGCCCCCGCGGGTCTTTCGGCGGAGGTTTCCTTCCGGGATTTCTCCGGGGAAAACGTCCTGTCCGGGGACGGCAAGGCCGAGCTGGCGGTCGCGATCTCCAACTCCGGCACCGGTCCCGCCTACGCGGTGCGCGTGGTCGCCGCGCTGCAGGGCGACGTTCCCGGACTGGAACTGCCCGGCGAGGTCGCGGTCGGAGACATTCCGGCCGGAGGTAAGGCCCGAGTCGCGATCCCCATGTCCGGAGCGCTCGAGCTGCGTTCGCAGAAGGCCCGGGTCAGGCTTTCCGTTAACGAGGGCAACGGGTTCGACGCCGATCCGGTCATCGTGGAGTTCCGCACCCGGGCCGTGAAGCCCCCGCGCCTGGAGCTCGCCGAAATCAAGCTGGCGCGCGGCGTGGTGCGCGCGGGCGAGCCCACCGCGCTGTCGGTAAGGGTGCGCACCGCCGGAGCGGGGACGGCGGAAGGCGTCCGGGCCGCCTTGGAGCTGGGCAGCCCGGAAATATTCATGTCGGGCGACGCCGTCGCGCAGTTGGGCCGGCTGGCTCCGGGCCAATCCAAATCGGCGGAGTTCGAGTTCTTCGTCAAGAAGCGTTATCAGGGAGAGGGATGGCTGCCCATTTACCTGGCGCTGACCGAGGCCAAGGGGCGCTACGGCGCGCCGGCCCGCGGACTCGAGCTGGCTCTCGGGCGGGGCGCGCCCGCGTCCCGGGTGTTCAGCGTGTCCGCCTCGGACGAGGCGGAACTGGAGGACGTGGACGTCCCGCCGCGCTCCCGGATGCGCAGGGATCCCAAGGCTTACGCGGTGGTCGTGGGCATAGAGAAGTATCGCGACATCCCGGCCGTGGAGTTCGCCGAGCGCGACGCCCGCGCGGTCTACGACTATCTGACCAAGGCCATGGGATTCGACCCCAGGAACGTGGCCTTTCTGGCGGACGAGCGGGCCACGCGCACCGACGTGGAAACGGCGCTGGGCCCCTGGCTCAAGGACCGGGCCGGGCCCGATTCCCGGATCTTCGTATATTATTCCGGACACGGCGCGCCGGACCCCGTGACCGGGGACGCCTACCTTGTTCCCTACGACGGCAGTCCCAATTATGTCCGGACCAAGGCGATCGGCCTTAGGGACCTTTACGCGAGCCTGGCGGACCTGCCCGCGCGGGATATAACCGTGGTCATGGACAGCTGTTTCTCGGGCGCGGGCGGACGTTCCTTCCTCGCCCGCGGCGCGCGGCCCCTGGTCAACGTCAAGCTCGCCGTTCCCGGCGGCAAGCTGGTGGTCATCTCCGCGGCGCAGGGCGAGCAGATCAGCACCTACTATCCCGAGACCCAGCACGGCCTGCTCACCTATTTCCTGCTCAAGGGTCTGCGCGGCGAGGCCGACGCCGACCGCAACGGCCGCGTCACCACCGCCGAGCTTTTTGCCTTCGCCCGGCCGGCCGTGGAGAGCGAGGCGCGCAAGCAGCACGTCGAGCAGAGCCCCACCATCGTTCCCGCCCTGGAATCCCTGGGCGAAAAAGCCGGCAGCGTCTGGCTCACGCTTAAATAGTTCGGGGACGTTCCTTGCTTATCTTGCGAAGGCCAGGCGAGGTCAGGCTCGTCGATCTCAAAACGGACGTCCCGGAGCGCCTCCCGTACTATTAGAAAAATTTATATAATGCCTTGCAGTCACATAGCGACCGGGAGACCAACATGCATTCCCACTATATAAAGGAAAAAGATTTCAAAGCCTTCGTGGCTAAGCTCATCGCCGCCAAGCCCGTGATCGGCCCGACGGCCAAGGCCAGCCGCCAGCAGGAGCGCTTCGTCTTCGCCCAGCTGTCGCGGCCCGAGGACCTGCGCCTCGACTACGACGTCACCATCCTGCCCCCGAAAAAGGAGTTCTTCCCGCCCCGGCAGGATCTGCTCAGCTTTGACGGCGGCCGCGCCAAGCCCTGCCTCGAGCCCGTGGAAAAGGTCCTTTTCGGAGTGCATTTCTACGACGTCAAGGCCCTGGACATGACCGACGCCTTGTTCCAGGAGCGCAACGAGGATCGGAACTATCTCGCCCATCGCGAGGCGGCCACGATAGTCATCTCCAATGTCCAGAAGGTCTCCCCGCGGGCGTTTTGGGCCAGCATCGGGACCGAGGTCAAGCCCCGGGGCCACGATGCCTGGCTTACCAAGGTCGCGGGGGGCTATGTCCTTGAGACCGCGACTACGAAGGGCGAGGCCCTGCTGGGCTTCGGCTCTTTCGCCGCGGCCTCCGAATCCCAGATCGGGGAGGCCCGCCGCGTCAACGAGTCCGCCGCCGGCAAGTGTCCCAAGGCGCTCCGGGGCACCTCGGCCTCCGTGGCCAAGAAGGTCCGGGCCGCCTTCGGCAACGAGCCCCTTTGGACCGAACTGGCCAAGGATTGCTTCTCCTGCGGCTCCTGCAACACGGTCTGCCCGACCTGCTACTGCTTCGACGTCCAGGATTGGTGGAACGTGGACCAGAAATCAGGGGCGCGGACCCGCTATTGGGACTCCTGCCTGACCGAGGACTTCGCCAAGCTGTCCTTGGGCGCCGGGGCCGCGGAGAACTTCCGCGAGGAGCGCGCGGAACGCTTCCGGCACCGCTTCATGCGCAAGGCCGCCTACCTCAACGCGAAGCTGGGGGGGCCGGCCTGCGTGGGCTGCGGACGCTGCTCCGCCGCCTGCACGGCCGACATCGCCGATCCGACCGAAGTCATCAACAAAATACCGGAGGCCGCCTAACATGCCCGCCACCCCCCGCGTCTGTGCCTGCGGCAAGAAGGCCGCGGACGTAAAGCCCAATATTTTCCTGCCCCGGGAGGCCGAGATCGTCCGGGTCGAGAAGACGACCGAGCTCGAGCGCGTTTTTACCCTGCGCCTGGCCGACGGCGGCCGCATGGAGTTCGCTCCGGGCCAGATCGTGGAGGCCGGCCTCTTCGGTTACGGCGAGATACCCCTGGGCCTGGCCAGCTCCCCGACGCGCAAAAACACCTTCGACTTGGTGGTGCGCTCCGTCGGGCGCGTCTCCTCGGCCCTCAACCGGCTCGAGGCCGGGCAATCCCTGCAGTTGCGTGGGCCGTTGGGCCGGGGCTTCCCCCTGGAAGAGCTGCGCGGCCATGACCTGCTCGTCGTGGCGGGCGGCATCGGGCTTTGCCCGACGCGCAGCCTGATCCAATACGTGCTCGACCGCAGGCAGGAGTTCAAGCGCTTCACGCTCTTCTACGGGGCGCGCGATCCCAAGCAGCAGCTCTTCACCTCCGAGCTGGCCGATTGGCGCAAGTCCAAGGACGTCGAGTATCACGAGACCGTGGACAAGGGCGCCGCCGGCTGGACCGGCAACGTGGGCGTCATCACCGCGCTCTTCTCCAAGACCCGGATCGATCCCGGCGCCAAGATCGTCATTTGCGGTCCGCCGATCATGTTCAAGTTCGTGGTGCGCGAGCTCGACAAGCTCGGCGTTCCCCACCGGAACGTCTACCTGGACCTGGAGCGCCGCATGAAATGCGGAGTGGGCAAGTGCGGCCACTGCCAGATCAACGACAAGTACGTTTGCGTGGACGGTCCGGTCTTCGCGCTCTCGGAGATCGAACATCTCGAGGAGGCGCTCTAATGTCCAAACCCAAGGTGGCGTTCTTCGACTTCGCCAGCTGCGAGGGCTGCCAGATCGAGTTCACCAACTACGGCGACCCCGCCTTCCTGGAACTGGTCAAGCACGTGGACGTGGTCGAGTTCCGCGAGGCCATGTCCGAGAAGACCAAGGAGCCCATCGATATCGCCTTCGTCGAGGGCAGTTTCACCCGGGAGGCCGATCGGGCCCGCCTGGAGGACATCCGCCGGCGGGCCAATATCGTCATCGCCTACGGCCAGTGCGCCTCCACGGCCGGGATCAACGCCCTCAAGAACCACGCCTCCGACTACAAGCAGGCGGTCTACGGCCGGGACGCCTGACTGCCGCACCTGGACAGCCAGAAGGCCGTCGGCATCGACCAGGTGATCAAGGTCGACTACTACGCCTACGGCTGCCCGGTCAACAAGTACGAGGTCCTCCAGATCGTCTCCCACCTCCTGCACGGCAAGGAGCCCGTCATTCCGAACCACCCGGTCTGCGTGGAGTGCAAGCGCCGCGAGACCATCTGCCGCTTCGACGTGGGCGACTACTGCCTGGGCCAGGTCGCCCGCGCCGGTTGCGGCGCCCCCTGCCCGGCGGACGGCATTCCCTGCGAGGCCTGCCGCGGCTTCGTGGACAAGCCCAACCAGGAGTCCTTGACCAAGGTGCTGGCCAAGCGCGCCGGGATGCCCAAGGGCTGGGCCGAGGCCAAGACCCGGATGTTCACGGCCAACCAGAGAGGAGACGCGAAATGAGCAAGACCATCAATATCGCCGTCCATCACCTGACCCGCGTCGAGGGCCACGGCAACATCGCGGTCAACGTCCAGAGCGGCAAGATCGAGAAGTGCGAGTGGCAGGTCCCCGAGGCTCCGCGCTTCTTCGAGGCCATGGTCCGCGGCCGCCACTACACCGAGGTGGCGCGCGTCACCAGCCGCATCTGCGGCATCTGCTCCGTCGGCCACACCCTGGCCTCGCTCAAGGCCACGGAGGCGGCCTTGGGCATCAAAATTTCGCCCCAGACCCGCAAGCTGCGGGAGCTGCTTAAGCACGCCGAGAACTTCGACAGCCACGTCCTGCACGTATATTTTCTGGCCGCGCCGGATCTGCTCGGGGCGCCCTCGGTTTTCCCCCTGGTCAAGACCCACGGCGAGGTGGTGGCCCGGGCCCTGCGACTCAAGCGCCTGGCCCACGAATGGGGCTCGCTCATAGGGGGCCGCACGACCCATCCGACCCGGGCCGTGCCGGGGGGTTTCTCCGCCCTGCCCACGGTCAAGGAGCTTGAGGATGTCAAGAAACGGCTGTTGGCCGCGGTGCCCGATCTGGAGGCCACTCTGGCCACGGTCAAGGCCCTGGCCGGCGCCATTCCGGCTTTCGACCGGCCGACCGAGTACATGGCGTTGAGCCAGCCCAAGGGCTACGCGCTCTACGACGGCGACGTCCAGACCGTCCTGCCGGACGGCAACAAAGCGTCCTACAAGGTCGCCGACTACCGCAAGTGCACCAACGAATACGTGACCCCGCTATCCACGGCCAAATACACCAAGAACCGCCGGGAGAGCTACGCCGCCGGGGCCCTGGCGCGCTTCAACAACAATCACGACCGCCTTTTGCCCGAGGCCAAGAAAGCCGCCGCGGAATT
Source organism: Elusimicrobiota bacterium (assembly GCA_028717865.1). Classification (GTDB taxonomy): domain Bacteria; phylum Elusimicrobiota; class Elusimicrobia; order UBA1565; family UBA9628; genus UBA9628. The sequence continues at coordinate 8,818 of JAQUMZ010000082.1, forward strand.
GGGGCTCAAGCCCGTTTGCGTCAATCCTTACTTCAACACCGTGGCGCAGGTCGTGGAGATCGTGCAGAGCTTTCACGAATCCCTGGCCATCATCGACGAACTCGTCAAGTCCGGCATCAAGGACGAGCCGCTCGTCCAACCGACGCGCTTCGGCCGGGGCGCGGGCGCCGTCGAGGTGCCCCGCGGCATCCTGTTCCACGAGTACGAGTACGACCAGGAAGGGCTGTGCCTGGCGGGCAACTGCATCATCCCGACCAACCAGAACCACGCCAACATCCAGAAAGACTTCGAGGCCCTGGTGCCGAAGCTTTTGGCCGAGGGCGCGGACGAGAAGAAGATGGAACTGCGCCTGGAGATGCTGGTGCGCGCGTACGACCCCTGCATCTCCTGCTCGACGCACTTCCTGGACGTGAAGTTCGTCCGCTGAGCCGCGTCAGCGCACCACGGCCGCGACGCCGCGCGTGCGCCGGCCGTCGGGATCGGTGACGAGGTAGAGGT
>JAQUMZ010000083.1 GCA_028717865.1 Elusimicrobiota bacterium
TTGGGCCGGCGAGGCCCGCGCCGGCATGGTCTACCGCTACATCATCGTCCACTGCCTGACGGGAACCTCCCTGACGCCGCTCAACCAGTACCCTCTGCCGGGAGCCGCCCCCGGAGGCCTGTTCTCATCCGGAGGCCTGCTTTGGGTCCTCGACTCGGCCACCCGCAAGTTGACCCGCTACCGCTTCGACGCCGCCGGCCTGACCCCGGCCGACGAGACGAACCTCTCCGGCGCCTTGACCGGCCCGCCGGCGTCGATGACGCTGAGCCCCGACGCGCTCTGGGTCCTCGTCTCATCGCCGCCCAGCCTGCACCGCTTCGCCCTCGACCGCTTGTCCTGGAAGGCCGCCTCGGGCTCGCGCTGAGCCGGGCCTTTGGACCCAGCCGAACTGGAACGCAGGGCCCTTACGCCCGGACGCCGCCGGAGCCATAATCCCCATATGAATCGGATATTGTGTTTTCTCGGCCTCATGCTCTCGACCGGCTGGGCCAACGCGCAAGAGCGCTTCGCGTCCCTGCCGACGGGCATCTCCTTCGCCGACGCGGCGGCCGCTCCCGGCCCGGCCCCTGCCAGCGAGATCGGCGCCCCGGCCCCGGTTTCCGCCGAGGCGGATTTCCGCAACTGGTGCGCCGCCGTGCGCCGCCAGGCGTCGAGCGGGGGGATAGCCCGGGAAGTGCTCGAGGACGCCGCCCCCTTCATGGTCATCCTGCCGAATGTCGTGAAACTCCAGCTCAAGCAGCCCGGCGGCGCCTCCGGCATTCACCATTACCTGACGAGCTTCGGCTCGGACAAGCGCATAGAAACCGGCCGGGAAATGCTGGTCAAGCACGGCGCCGCCCTGCAGCGCGTCGCCCGACAATACGCCATCCCGGTCAAGCTGCTGCTGGCCCTCTGGGGCGTGGAATCCAACTATGGGATGAACATGGGCAACACCCCCGTCGTTTCCGCCTTGACCACCCTGGCCTACGCGGGCAAGGAGGACCGCCGCGCTTATTTCCGCTCGGAGCTGCTGGCGGCCCTCGGCGTCATGCAGCGCACCGGCCGCAAGGCCGCGGAGCTCAAGGGCTCCTGGGCCGGGGCCATGGGCCAGTGCCAGTTCATGCCCTCCAACTATCTGTCCCTGGCCGTGGGCAGCAAGGACATCTGGAACGACGTGGACGTGGTCCTGGCCTCCACGGCCAACCACCTCAGGACGAGGAGCGCCGGCAAGGCCTGGGCCAGGGCGCCCATGGGCCAGCTGGTATGGCTGCCCGAGGGCTTCGATTACGACCGCATCGTGCCCGATTCGCGGAAGCAAAAGTCGCGGCCGGTTTCCGAGTGGCGCAGCCTCGGGCTGCGCCCGCGCGAGGCCGGCCTGCCCGGGCAAGCCAAGCTCTACCGGCTAGACGGCCAGGACCGCGTCGCCGTCCTCGCCTACCCCAACTTCCAGACCATCGTCAACTGGAACAACTCGGGGTGGTTCGCGGCCATGGTCGGGATGCTCGCCGACGCCGTGGGCCCCGAGCCCGAGCCCTTCATCCTGGATCCCCTGCCGGGCAGCCGTTGACCTGAAAACCCGCGAGGGAATGGAGCCGGCTACAGTTGCCACCCCAACGGATCCGGCGCCCCCCTGATATGGGGGCGCCGGTTGCGCGGTCGCTGCGCTCCCGCGCCGGTTTAACGGCATGTAACCAAGGCCGTTCGCGAGGTTCGCGCCCGACCGGAGGGAGGGTGCGAACCCCGGCGCCGACAGTCCCGTCGGCGCCGTTCCGTTGTTAGCCACCGCAACGGCAGAAGCCTACCGGAATCGTCAGAGCCGGCCCTCGGCGCGCAGGCGGCGCTTTTCCTGGAGCAGGACCCGCTTGAAGGAGCGCTTGGCCTGGGCGTGCTGCTCGGCGTTGTCGGAGAAGACGTGCCCGCCCGAATGATCGGCGACGAAATAGAGGGCCGGGGTGGCGGCCGGATTCAGGACGGCCTGGAAGGCCTCGAGGCCCGGACTGCAGATCGGCCCCGGCGGCAGCCCGTAGTGCAGGTAGGTGTTATACGGCGAAGGCGCGGCGAGGTCCTTCGAGGTCAAGCCTTTCTTCCAGTAGCCCAAGGCGTACTGGACCGTGGGATCGGCCTGTAGGCGCATGCGGATGCGCATGCGGTTCAGATAGACCGCCGCGATCATCGGCTGCTCGGCTTTTCGGACGGCCTCCCGCTCCACGATCGAGGCCAGGGTCAGGGCTTGGTGCAGGGTCAGGCGCGGCCGCGGCTGCACCCGGGCGTATTCCGGCTCGACGCGGCGCCTGAATTCCTGGCGCATGCGCCGCGCCACCGCGTCCGCCTCGGTGCCCGGCTCGAAGAAATAGGTGGTGGGGAAGAAATACCCCTCGAACAGGCCCTCGCGCGCCAGGCGCGCGAAATCCTCCGCCGGGCAGACCCCGGCGCCCTCCAGGCGCTCGGCGATCTGGCGCGCGGAGAAGCCCTCGGGCACCACGATCTTGACCCCTTCGCCGCCCGCCGCCAGCGCGGCCGCCAGGCTCCAGGGCGCCATGCCCGCGCGCAGACGGTAGCAGCCGGGTTTCAGCCGCCGGTCCAGGCCGGTCGCCCGCGCCCACAGGCAAAACACCCGCGTGCTGCGCACCACGCCCCGGGCGCGCAGCAGAACGGCGGTCTGGGCCGCGGTCTGGCCCGAGGGGATAACCACCTCGACCGCCCGCCCCGGACGCAGGGACCAGGCGGCGGCGCCCAGCGCCGCCGCGGCCAGCAGCGCCGCGGCCAGCCGCGCGGGCCTCACTGCGCTCCGGCGCAGCCGCCCCGGCGCAGGGCCGCGCGGACCCGGGCGAGCAGATCGGCGGGCTGGAAAGGCTTGGTGATGAAGTCGTCCACCCCGAAGTGCAGGGCCTCGAGCTCCTCCTGGGCGGTCTGCTTGACCGTGAGCATCAGGACCGGCAGGGTCTTGAACCTGGCGTCGGCGCGCAGTCTGCGGCAGAAGGACTCGCCGTCCATGCGGGGCATCATCCAGTCGACCAGGACCAATTCGGGGCGGAAGCTGCCGAGCGCCGAGAGGCCCTCCTCGCCGTCCTCGGCCAGCCGGACCTCGAAGCCATTCGCGCCGAGCACGTCGCGCGCGATGATCCGGTAATCCTCCTCGTCGTCCACGACCAAGATTCTCGCCGACATGCGGCCTCCCTGGCTCATGCTGTCGAGCCCGCCTCCCGCTCCGCGACCTTGAGCGTGAAGCTCACGCGCGTGCCCCGGCCCGGCTCCGACTGCACCCTGATCCTGCCGCCGTGCTGGTCCATGATGGACTTGCAGATGTAAAGCCCCAGGCCCGTCCCCTTGCCGGCGCCGTGCACGCCCTCGGCGACGTTGCGGCCCTGCGAAAAAGCCTGGAAGAGCCGGGAGAGGTCGCGCGGTTCCATGCCCCGGCCCGAATCGGACACGGAGACCTCCAGCCAGCGCTGCGCCGCCTCCCGATACTGCTCGCAGGCCAGTTCCACGGTGCCCCCGCGCGGCGTAAACTTGAACGCGTTGGCGATAAGATTCACCAGGACCTGGCGCACGCGCCCGGCGTCGGCGAGCACCAAGGGGGTATCGGTGATCCGGTTCGACAGGGCCAGGCCCTGCGCCCGGGACTTGGCCTCGAAGAACTTGCAGACGTCGGCCGCCGTCTCGCGCAACCTCACCGGCTGCAGAACGCATTCCATGCGCCCCTTCTCGATCTGGGCCACGTCGAGCAGGTCGTTGACGAAGCGCGAAAGCCGTTGGACGTTGGCCTCGACGCGGCAGAGGTACTCGCGATGCTCGCGGCACTGCGGTCCGCCCGCCTGCGCCTGGATAAGGCCGATGAAGCTCTCGATGGCGCCCAGGGGGGAACGGAACTCGTGGGTCACCGAGGATATGAAGTTGCGCTTGGCCTCGTCGAGCTCCGCCAGGCGCTCGGACATGTGGTTGAACACCCCGACCAAATGCCCGATCTCGTCCTGGGAACGCCACTCCAGCCGGCGGCCCAGCCGGCCCGCGCCGATGTCCGCCGCGACCCGGCCCAGGGACTCGATGGGCGCGGTGATGCTCCAAGCCAGGTAGTAGGCGACCAAAAACCACAGGATCGAGGTGCCCAGCCATATTTGGATGATGATCCGCTTGAGCCGCCGCTGGTTCTCCCGGATCGACCGCTCGATGACCGTATCGCTGATGCCGAGCCGGATGCCGACGCGGCGCGCCGGGTCGGAAGGGTCCGCGACCTCCAGCGAGCGCTCGGAGACCGCTCCCGCCGGCGAGGACTCCCCCAGGCTGACGCCGCGGCTGCGCCCGCCGCTGAGCCACGTGATGCGGGCGTAGGACAACGCCGGATACTGGGCCTTGAGGAAGTTCACGTAGCTGACCAGCTGCAGGTCGTCCTTCTGGAGCATCGCGTCGAGAGCCACCCGGCGCACGGAGTTCTCGATGATCTTGGCCGAGCGCTCCATGTCGTCGCGCTCCCGGGCGCGCTGGACGAACAGTATCCCGTAGCCCAGCGAAAGCATGGAGACGATCAGCAGGGCGGTGATGGAGACGATCAGGCGCGTGCGTATCTTCATCGCCGGTCGCCGCTCTGGATCAGCTCCGCCTCGACGCGCCGTAGGGCGCGCCGGGCCGAGACGTTGCCGGGGTCGGTCTCCAGTATCCGGCGGAAGGACTCCGCGGCCTCGGAGAGCAGCCCCCGGGAGTAGGAGTCCACGCCGGCCTCGTACAGGCGTTCGATATCCCGCGGCCCGAGCGCCACGGGCTGAGGCCGGGCCGGCTGGGACGCGACCGTCGAACCGCGCTTGATGAAGGACGCCAGGGCGTTGATGTAGGAACGCAAGGTCCGGCGGGCCTGGGCGTCGCGCTCGTGCCGGTAGGCCGATTCCAAGGCGGACAGGGCCTCGGGATAGCGCTTCAGGGCATGGGCCGCCGCCCCCAGGCGCTTGTAGGCCAGCACGTTGGTCTCGTCCAAGTCGGTCACCTGTCCCGCTAATTGTATCACTTTCTCGTAATCGGGTTGCCTGAAGGCGGCCTCCATGAGCGCCAGGTAACCCTCGACGAGCCGCCGGGTCCGGTCCGCCGGAGCCGCGGGCGCGGCCTCCGATGAGACCGCCACGACCGGGGCTGGGGTGGAAACCGCCACGACCGCCGCGGACGGCGCGGCCTCCGATGAGATCGCCACGACCGCGGCCGGGGTGGAAACGGCCGTGACCGCCTGAGCGGGCGCGGCCTCGGATGAGACCGCCACGGCCGGCGCCTTGGGCTGCGGGCGCGACAAGCCCGACCTGGCCTCGACGGCCTTGATGAAGCCTTCGACCCTGGCGTCGCCTGGATTGAGCCCCTGGGCGTAAGCCAGGTTGCCCAGCGCCTCCTGGTCCCGGCCCCCGATGAAATTCAGCGCCGCGTCATAGATCGCCGCCTGGCCGGGCTCGACGTAAAAGTCCCGGACCTCGGGATAGAAGTCGGAGACGTCCTTGACGCGCGCGAGGCTCTCGGCGATCTTGGCGTCGCCCGGCTTGAGGGCGACCAGCTCGACGAGCTTGCCCATGGCGTCGGCGAAGCGCCCCGAGCCCGCGTCGATCTTGGCCCGGCGCGCGAACTCCTCCATGGCCGTGCGCTTGTAGAGCGAGAGTTCCTCCATCTGGTAGCGGAACTCCGGGGTGCCCGCCTCGGCCAGCTCCCGGATGTTCTCCAGCATGGCCTCGCTGATCGTCGGCTGGGGCGCGCGCGTTTGCCCGAAGCGGTAGGTCAGGCCCAGGCGATGGGAGCCGGAGGTCGCCAGCCCGCCCAGCGGGATGGTGAAGCCGTAATCGACCTGCATGCGGAATATCTTGTAGGAAAGCCCCAGGCCCAGCTGCCGGTAGTCGCGGGTGCCCACGGCCAGCGAGCCGCGCAGCCCGAAGGTCCCATGCAGAAGAGTGGGGACCCACTTCTCCAGGGCGAAAGCCGCGGACTTGTCCAGGGAACCGTCCGGCGCCTTGGGGAAGTCCAGGTCCAGGGCCAGCGTCGAGAACGGGGTGCGGTAGGCCGCGCCCAGCTTGACCGTCCGGCCGAGCTTGTCGCTGTCCCCGTCGTAAAACGCGACGTCGGGCTCCAGGACGTGCTGCGCCATCAAGCCCAGGGTCCAGCGCGGCCGCGGCCGCCAGAGCCCGCCCAGGTCGGCGTCGAGGTTGGTTTTCGACGTCTTTTGCAGGGCGGGATCGGCCTGCCCGAGCGCCGCCCCGGTCGGACCCAGGGCGTTTTCGGCCACCGCCACCGAGCTCAGGGACCGGTTGAGGATATTGAGGCTGAGGCCCCCGAAGAACGTGTCCGGCCAGCGGTCGTCCCAAAGCCTGCGGCCGTAGGAGCCGTAGAAGCTCAGCTCGCGGTAGAGGCTGTCGAGCGAGAAGTAATTCAGCGCCAGGCCCGCGGTTCCGCCGGGACCGGCCTTGACGGGCCGCTCGTAAGCCAGGAAGGAGTTCTGGAGGTTCGAGTTGTCCGAAAGCCCGGTCATGAGCTTGGCGTAGCTGACCGCCAGTTCCGGCCGGTCCAGCAGCGCCAGGCCGGCGGGGTTGTAATAGACCGCGTAGACGTCGTCAGCCACGGCGGTGAAGGCGTTGCCCATGCCGACCACGCGGGCGCTGACGCCGACGTCCTCGTAGGCCGCGCGCGCCGCGGGCCGAGGGGACAAGGCCGACAGGGCCGCGACAATCGCGACCGCCGACAGCTTCCTTTCCATGGTCTTCATGTTATTTCACCACCAGGAGGGAGCCCCTGAACGAGCGCCCCTCCGCCCGCACCTGATAGATGTAGACGCCGCTGCGCACCGCCGCCCCGCCGGACTTGCCGTCCCAAGTGATGTAGTACTGCTTGTTCATGGCCCCCGTGGGGCAGCCCGAGGCCCCCGGCGCCACGATCCGCAGCGGGCTGAAATCGGCCACGAAGGTCCCGAGCAGGGAATAGACCCGGCCCGAGACCTCGGACTCGCCTGGGTCGTCGAAGCAGAGAACGGCATGATCGTTGCGGCCGTCGCCGTTGGGCGTGACGACCCGGCTCAGGGGCCCGAGGAACCTGAAGAGCCCGCCCTGCGACCACGCGAAGATGGCGGCGGCCAGCAGCACCGCCGCCGCCGCGACCAGGATTTCGCCGTTTCTCTTTACCGTTTTCATGATATTTCTCCTATCTTGCCACCACGACCGTCCCGCTGAGGGTCTTGCCCCCGCCCTTGATTTCGTAAACGTAGACGCCGCCCGCCGCCGGCCGGCCGCTCATCCTGCCGTCCCAAACCAGGGTATTGGGCTCTCGGCCCGGCGTCATATCGGCCACGAACGCGCCCTTGACGTCGTAAATCCGGCCCGACGGCGCGACACCGGCCGGGCCGGGGTCGTAGGTGAAGATCAGCACGTCGTTGAGCCCGTCGCCGTTGGGCGTGATGACCCGGCTCGAAAGGTTCGAGAGATCGAGCACCGCCTCGTCGGATCGGTAAAGCGGCCGGATCTGGAACACGCCGACGTTGAGCGTCTCGACCGTCACGGTCTGGGCCGAGGCGTCCACCTTGCCGTAGAGCTTCTTGAACTCCGCGCCGTTGTTCCAGAAGATGCCCAGGTCCTTGGCCCCGGCCGCCGGGGCGGCCATGGGCGCGGGGACGCCGCCCACGGCGTTGTAGCGCAGCACCACGCGCACGGGCTGGTCGAAATGGAAGCCCTGGATCTCATCCCGCCCCTCACGCAGGGCCCGGAACTCGACCGACTGATAGACCTGCGGACTCAAGTCCTCCTCGCGCTGGCGCCGGGCGATCTGGACGTCGACGCCCAGGGCGTTGGTCTCGCCGGACAGAGCCGGGGCGGCCGCCTCGGGAATGACCAGCCGCGAGACGCAGTCGTTGACGAAGAACTGATGCTCGCCGAGGCTGGAGTAGACGGCGGTGTTGGTCGAGGGACCCTGAGAGTTATAGGCCAGGATCTGGTAGTAGTAGAACTCCCCGTCCGTGAACGACGTGAAGGAGCTGGCGTCCACCGCCGCGCTGGAAAGATGCCGGAAGGTCGGCAGGCAGGCTTCCGTGGAGCGCAGGATGCGGTAGCCCTGCAGTTCGTCGGTCGAGAGCGCCACCGCGCCGTCGAAGAAGCTTCCGTCGGCCCACTGCCGGGTCGGGGTCCAGGAGAAGGTCACGGAGCTGCCGTCGGCGCTCGGCGCGGCGCGCACGCCCAGGGGCTCCATGGGGACGATGTCGTACGTCACGGCCGAGACGGTGGAAGTCCGGAAGCTTTCGCCGCCGAAGGAGTCGCGCGCGGCCAGGCGGTAATAATAGGTCGTGAAAGGCGCGAGGAAGCGGTCCACGTAGGCCAGCGCCGTGGTGGTGGTCACGGAGATGAAGTCCGACGCCGCCTGGGTGGAGCGGTAGAGGCGCCAGTACCGGAAGTCGGGCACCTGCCCCGAGGTGTCTTCCCAGCTCAAGGCGGCCTTGACGATTCCGCCCCGGGCGCTCAAGCCCCGCGGCACGGGCGGCAGTGGCCGCTCCAGGACCAAGGCCCAGGCCGTGTTGCTCGCGGAGCTCTCCAGGGCCCGGCCCTTGAAGTCCGGCTGGCCCTGGTCCACGGCCGAGACGCGGTAGTAGTAGGTCGAGCCCGGGTCGAGCCCGGAGTGCTCCAGGCCCGCGGAGCCGGCCGGCGCCGTCGTGGCGTAGCAGTCGGCGAAGTCGTACGGCGCGGTCGAATCGATGTAAATCCGGTAATACCAGAGATCGGCGGCCGCCGAGCCGTCCCAGGTCAGGGAGATCGACGAGGCGCCCGCCGCGGCCGCGAGGTTGGAGGGCGGCGCGGGAGGCAGGTCCTGCGCGGTGGCGGTGGAAAGGTTGGAGAGACGCGAGTAGAAGCCGCGCGGGCTGCCGACGTCGTCGGCGGAGCGCACGCCGAAATAGTAGGTGGCGCCGGGCTCCAGCGCGAGCACGTGGTCCGCGGGCGCGGGCCCGACCACGCGGGCTACGGGCTGGCCCTCCGGCACGCCGTAGTACGACTCGAAGAGGGCCCCGGAGGGCTGGTTCCACCACGCCTCGGTGCTGCCGCCGACGTCGGCGGCGGAGAAAGTCTGCACGCGCAGGCGGTAGGCCTCGGGCAAGCTTCCCGGATATACGCCCGGAGAGGTCCAGTCCAGGTTCACCTGGCCTTCCTGGGCGCCCGGCGCGGCGACGAGGTCCTCGATGGGGCTGGGGGGGACGCCCACGAAGGGCCGCAGGCTCAGCGTTCCGTCGGCGGCCGCCTGGGCATGGAGCGGTCCGGCGAGGAGGCAAAGACCTCCCGCCCGGCCCCAGGCCCGGAACATAGGCCAGCCGACCGTGAGCGGCCGCTTCATCCCAATGG